>JBDTKD010000499.1:0-7058 GCA_039935515.1 Bradyrhizobium sp. | reverse complement strand
GCTGACGGTCATGCGCGGGTTGAGCGACGCATAGGGGTCCTGGAAGATGATCTGGGCATCGCGGCGGAAGGCGCGCAATTGCTTCGTATTCAGCGCGCGCAGGTCGCGGCCCTCGAAGCGGATCTCGCCCGCATCCGGCTCGATCAGCCGCAGCGCCAGCCGGCTCACCGTCGATTTGCCGCAGCCGGATTCGCCGACCAGCGCCAGCGTCCTGCCGGCATCGACGCTGAAGCTGACGCCGTCGACCGCCTTCACGAACGCCGTCGGGCGGCCGAACAGCGAACGCTCGGCGACAAAATGCTTCACCAGCCCTTCGACTTCGAGCAGCGCGGTCACGATACCAGCCTCTGCAGCGGCGCCTTGATGCAGCGCGAGCGGTGACCGGGGCTGACCGCCACCAGCGGCGGCGGCGCCTTCACGCAGGCTTCGCCAACGAAAGGACAGCGCGGGGCGAAGCGGCAGCCAGGCGGTGGCGCCGTCATGTCAGGTACCATGCCCTCGATGGTGGCGAGATGCGAGGCGCTGCGGTCGAGCCGCGGAATCGAGCCAAGCAGGCCGACCGTGTAGGGATGCTGCGGCTGCACAAACAGCTCGTCGACGGCGGCGCGCTCGACGATTTCGCCGGCATACATCACCGCGACCTCGTCACAGACTTCCGCGACCACGCCGAGATCGTGGGTGATGAGGATGATCGCCGCACCGCTTGCCGCCTTCAGTTCGCGCATCAGGTCGAGGATTTGCGCCTGCAGGGTGACGTCTAGCGCGGTGGTCGGTTCGTCCGCAATCAGCAGCATGGGATCGCAGGCCAGCGCCATCGCGATCATGACGCGCTGGCGCATCCCGCCCGACAGTTTGTGCGGATATTCGTCGATGCGCCGTTCCGGCGAGGGGATGTGGACGCGGCGCAGCAGCTCGATTGCGCGCTCACGGGCGGCGCGCCGCGTCCCGCCGCGATGGCGCAGCAGGGTCTCGATGATCTGCTCGCCGATGGTGAGGCTCGGATTGAGTGAGGTCATCGGCTCCTGGAAGATCATCGCCATGCGGTTGCCGCGCAGGTCGCGCAGGGTGTGGTCGGGTACGTCGAGCAGATCGAAGCCGTCGAAGCGGATCGAGCCGGTAACCTCGGCCGAATGTTTCGACAGCAGCCCCATGATGGCGAGCGAGGTCACGCTCTTGCCGCAGCCGGATTCGCCGACCAGGCCGAGTGTGGCGCCGTTGGCCACGCTCAAGTCAACGCGATCGACCGCATGGGTCACGCGGCCGTTATCGCCGTGGAAGATGACCCGCAGGCCTTCGATCTCGATCAGCGGAAGCGGGGTCATCTCTGGCCCGCCATGGCGGCTGCGACGCCGGCATCGATGATCTCGCGATCGGTGACGCCGGCCGGATTGCCGCGGGTGGGCAGAAACTGGCGGAACGGCACCCAGTGTTCGCGGCTCACCTGTTCGAGGCGGGCGAGTTCGGCAAGCGGATCGGCGTGGTCGTCGACGCGCAGGTCGAGCGCCGACCACTCGTCGTCGCCGTAGATCAAGAGCGCCGCCGATTGCCTGCCGCGCTTGTCGCCGCCGGCGGCTTCGCCGGATCGCATGGCAGCGATCAGCCGTTGCGAGAACGGCAGGTTTTCGCTCGCGATATAGCTCGCGGCCGTATCGTCGAGCACCCGGGCGCCGGTCAGCATGTTGCCGGCGATCGAGAAGCCAGTGTCCTCGATGTGTCCGCACCAGTCGACGCATTCGCGTCCGGTATGGGCGGCGACGTGACCGCCGGAATCCATGACGTGAAACTGCCGGCTGGCGCGGCCGCTGTCGCCGGCGATCAGGCTCGCAACGATGTCGCGCGGGCCGAGCCCCTCGCGCAGCAGCTTCAGGCCGTCGATGCCGTAATAGGGATTGACCAGCGCCTGGGTCGCGATCGCGCCGATGCCGGCGGCGATATAGGGCACGCGCGCGCCGACTGCAAAGAACCGGGTCGCGACCGCGATCCCGAATTGGCCGGTCAGTCTGTCGCGGGCGATGATTGACCATGTCATCGTCAGTGCCCGCTATCGTCCCGCCGCGTAGCCTTGCATGCCGCGTGGATTGGCGGCAGCGCGCCGGCGGCGGCCGACCTTGGAGGCGGCGGTGAGACGACCCTCCGACCAGCTCGGGCCGGTCTCCACGATATGACCGCGGTCCTTCAGCGTATCGACGGTCGCCTTCGGCACCCGGTCTTCGACCACCAGCACGCCGGGCCGCGCGGTTCGCGGCCAGAACGAGATCGGGAAATGCTCCGAATGCCAGGCGGGTGCGTCGATCGCCTCCTGCAGATTCAATTTGGCATGGACGTGGCGCAGAAAGAATTGCGTGATCCACTGATCCTGCTGATCGCCGCCGGGCGAGCCCCACGCCAGATATGGCTCGCCGTCGCGCAGCGCCATGGTCGGGCTGAGTGTGGTGCGAGGACGCTTGCCGGGCGCCAGTGCCGCCGGGTGATCCTGCTCGAGCCAGAACATCTGCGCCCGGCTGCCGAGGCAGAAGCCGAGTTCCGGAATCACCGGCGACGACTGCAGCCAGCCGCCGGACGGCGTCGCCGAGATCATGTTGCCGGCCTGATCGATGATGTCGAAATGCACGGTGTCGCCACGCACCTCGCCGAACCGGCCGACCGTCGGTTCGCCGGCGCCCATGGCGCCGACCGCCTCGCGGCTGCCTTCCTGCCGGCGCAGCTTGACCACCGACCCGAAGCCTTCGACCGAGCCGGGGACAAAATCGAGCGAGGCCTTGTCCGAGATCAGCCTGCGGCGTTGGTCGTTGTAGGCGTCGGACAGCAGCGTCGCGATCGGGATCTCGGTGAATTTCGGATCGCCATAGAACTTCTCGCGGTCGGCATAGGCGAGTTTGGCGCATTCGGTTTGCAGGTGGATGAACTCGGGCCCTGCGGGATCGAGCCCGTCCAGCACAAATCCCTTGAGCAGCGCCAGCTGCTGCAGCATCACCGGGCCCTGGCTCCAGACCCCGGGCTTGCAGACGGTGTAGCGGCCGTAATCATAGGTCAGCGGCGCCTCGACGCCGGGCTGCCAGCGCGCCATGTCGTCGGCGGTAAGCACGCCACGATGCGGCGATCCGCTGACATCCATCACTTCCTGGGTGCGGCAGAACTGGCCGATCGCCTCGGCGACAAAGCCGTGCGACCAGGCCTTGCGGGCGCGCTCGATCTGGGCGGCGCGGTCGGCGCCGGCGCTTTCGGCTTCGGTCAGGATGCGGGCATAGGTCTCGGCGAGTTTGCTGTTGGTGAACAGCGTGCCGGGCGTTGGAACCTGATTGCCGGGAAGATAGACCGCGGCGGACGTGGTCCAGTGCTTGCGGAACAATTGCTCGACGGTCTGGATCGTCGCCGAGGCGCGCTCCACCAGCGGATAGCCGTCCCTTGCATAGGCGATGGCGGGCTCCAGCACGTCACGCAGCCGCAGCGTGCCATAATCGCGCAGCAGCAGCATCCAGGATTCGAACGTGCCGGGAACACAGGCGGCGAGCAGCCCGGTGCCCGGCACCATGTCGAGGCCTTCGCTGCGGTAATGGGCGATGGTCGCGCCCGCCGGAGCGGGGCCCTGGCCGCAGATCACCTCGGTGCGCCCGCGCCTCGTATCGTGCACGATGATCGGCACATCGCCGCCCGGACCGTTCAGATGCGGTTCAACCACCTGCAGCGTGAATGCGGTGGCGACGCCGGCGTCGAAGGCGTTGCCGCCCTTTTCCAGGATGCTCATCCCGACCGCGGTGGCGATCCAGTGGGTCGAGGTCACGACGCCAAAGGTGCCTTCGATTTCCGGCCGGGTCGTGAACGGATCGGGGTTGATATTGCTCATGGGAATCCATTATCGCAGGATGCGGCGGGGCGGCCGCACTTGACCACAGCGGGAGCTGGCTGCCAACCGGCCCGACCGGCCCGGTTGCGCACATCCTGCTGATCAGGCCGGCGCGGCGTGGGCTGGGTTGTTGACGGCATGGCAGGCGACGCCGTCGATCAGCGCCGGCGCCTGTTGGCGGCAGAGATCGAACACCAGCGGGCAGCGCGGGTTGAAGGCACAGCCCGGAGGCGGATCGATCGGATTGGGGATTTCGCCCTGGACCGGGATGCGCTGGCGGCCCGACATCGCGAGATCGGGAACCGCGCCCAGCAACATCCGGGTGTAGGGCATGCGCGGATGGCTGAACAATTCGCGGCCCTCGGCGATTTCGACAATGCGCCCGAGATACATCACGCCGATGCGGCTCGCCATGTGCCGCACCACGGCGAGGTTGTGGCTGATGAAGAGGTAGGTCAGTCCGAACTTGTCCTGCAGGTCGCGCATCAGATTGAGGATTTGCGCCTGCACCGAGACATCGAGCGCCGAGGTCGGCTCATCGCAGACGATGAACTCGGCTTCCGATGCGAGCACCCGTGCGATCGCGATCCGCTGCCGCTGGCCGCCGGAGAATTCGTGCGGAAATTTCCAACCATCGTCGGGATGCAGCCCGACCAGATTGAGCAACTCGCCGACGCGCGCCTGAATGTTGCGCTCGCCCTCGATCAGACTAAAGGCGCGGATCGGCTCGGCGACAATGGCGTCGACCCGAAAGCGCGGGTTGAGGCTCGCATAGGGATCCTGGAAGATCATCTGGATGCGCCGGCGCAGCCGGCGGCGGGCCTGGATCTGGCGCGCATCGCTCATGGAAACGCCGTCGATCACCACTTCGCCCGAGGTCGGCGGCAGCAGCCCGACCACCATGCGGGCAACGGTGGTTTTACCGGAGCCGGATTCGCCCACCAGCGCAAAGGTCTCGCCCTTGGCGATGTCGAAGGTTACGCCGTCGACCGCCTTCAGGAATTCGAGATGGCCGCCTTCCAGCATCCGGTTGAGCCAGGGTTTTGACACATCGAACACCCGACGCAGGCCTTTGACGTCGACAAACGGCGTGGCGGTCATGCCGCGGTTTCCCTGGTGGCGGCGTCGTAGAGATGGCAGGCCACGGCCTGCGTGCCATGCCGGATCGGCTCCGGCCGTTCGGTCCGGCAGCGATCGAACACGAACGCACAGCGCGGATTGAACGGGCAGCCCGGCGGGATGGCGGAGAGCCGCGGCATCGAGCCGGGGATCTGAACCAGCCGCCTGGCGTCGCCCACAAGGGTCGGGATCGCGCCCATCAGGCCCTTGGCGTAGGGGTGCAGCGGGTTTTGCACGACGTCCTGTACCGGCCCGATCTCGGCAATACGGCCGGAATACATCACGGCGACGCGGTCCGAGGTTTCGGCGATCACGCCCATGTCATGGGTTACCAGCATCACGGCGGTGCCGTGATCGCGCCCGAGACGCTTGATCAGCGCGATGATCTGCGCCTGCACCGAGACGTCGAGCGCCGTGGTCGGCTCGTCGGCGATGATCAGTTCCGGCTCGGCGCAGATCGCAAGTGCGATCACCACACGCTGGCGCATGCCGCCGGAGAATTCGTGGGGATAGGCATCGATGCGCTTCTCGGGCGCGGGAATGCCGACCTCTGCGAGCAGGTCGATGGCGCGCCTGCGCGCGGCTGTTTCGGAGAGATTGAGATGGGTGCGCATGGTTTCCACCAGCTGATCGCCGATCCGGTACAACGGATTGAGGCTGGTCAGCGGGTCCTGGAAGATCATGCCGATCCGTTTTCCCCGAATCCGCCGCATTTCTTCCGGGGGCAGATGGTCGATCCGCATTCCGGCGAGACGGATCTCGCCGCCGGCGATGCGGCCGGGCGGATCGATCAGGCCAATGACAGCAAGGCCGGTGACCGATTTTCCCGCGCCGGATTCGCCGACCACGCCCAGCACTTCACCCTTGGCGATGTCGAAGGAAACCCCGTCAATGGCGCGCAGCACGCTACGGCGGGTGACGAACTCCACCTCAAGGTTGCGCACGGAGAGAACGGGTTCGGTCATGCGATCAGGTCACCGGCAGTGGCCGCGCTTGTCATCGAAGTTTCGGATTGAGAGCATCGCGCAGCCAGTCACCGAGCAGGTTGATGGACAGGATCAGCGCGGCGAGGGCAAGACCCGGGAAGGCGACGATCCACCACTCGCCGGAGAACAGGTAATTGTTGCCGATCCGGATCAGGGTGCCGAGCGACGGCATGGTGTCGGGCATGCCGGCGCCCAGGAACGACAGCGTCGCCTCGGTGATGATCGCGAGCGCGAGGTTGATGGTGGCGATCACCAGGATCGGCCCCATCGCATTGGGCAGCACGTGACGCAGCATGATGACGGGAGCGGGCAGCCCGATCAGTTGTGCCGCGGCGACATAGTCCTTGTTCTTTTCCACCAGCACCGAGCCGCGCACGGTGCGGGCATATTGCACCCAGAAGCTCAAGCCGATCGCGAACACCAGCACCGCCAGCATGCTCATGGCGTCCAGCCGATCGCCGAACACGGATTTGACCACGCCATTGATCAACAGCGCGATCAGGATCGCCGGGAAGGTGAGCTGCACGTCGGCGATGCGCATGATCAGGGTGTCGACCGCGCCACCGAAATAGCCCGCGACCAGCCCGAGCACAATGCCGAGCGCGCCCGAGAACACGACGCCGAGCACACCTACGGTGAGCGAAATGCGCAAGCCGTAGAGGATGGCGGAAAACACGTCGCGGCCCTGCTCGTCGGTGCCGAGCAGGAACGGGCTCTGGCCGTCGGCCACCCACAGCGGCGGGATGCGCGAATTCATCAATTGAAGCTGCCCCGGATCGAACGGGTTCTGCACCGAAAGAACCGAGGCGAAGATCGCGAGCAGGAAAAACAGCACCGTCACCGCGGCGGCCAGCATGGTGAGCCGGGAGCGGCGGAAGGAATAGAACACGTCGCTGTCGATCGCCCGCCGCAGCCATCCGGAGGAAAGCGCCGCCGCGGGCGCGTTCGCCTCGGATTTGTGCGGGACCACGGCGTCGCTCATGGTTCAGGCCAGCCGGCTGATGGTCGAGCGCAGACGCGGGTCGACGACGGTGTAGAGGATATCGACGATGAGGTTGATGGTGACGAAGATCAGCGACACCATCAGCAGGTAGGCGGACATGATTGGA
>JBDTKD010000498.1:0-8534 GCA_039935515.1 Bradyrhizobium sp. | reverse complement strand
ATATTCGACACCGAACGGAACCAGCCGATGCGGGTATGCGCGGCCGCTTCCGGATTTTCGCACTGGATATTGGCGATCTCGAACGGCATGTCGATCAGCCCCATGCCGAGTTCGAAGCCCGCCTCATGCACGGTATTGGCCGCGAAGGTCGAGGCGATGCTGGGTGCGACGCTGCGGTGCCGCCAGGCAACCACCTTGCCGCTCTTGTCGAGGCCGGCCTCGATACGTTCCACCGAGACGGTGTGGAGGAAGTCGTGACGAACATCATCCTCCCGCGTCCATTGCACCTTTACCGGCGCGGCGAGCGCCTTTGACAGCAGCGCCGCCTCAAGCGCGAAGTCGCACTTCGACTTGCGCCCGAACCCGCCGCCGAGCAGCGTGACATTGACGGTCACATTGTCCTCGGGAATGCCAAGGGTCTTTGCGACGTCTTCCCGGGTTCCGCCCGGGCTCTGCACCGGTGCCCAGATCTCGGCCTTGTCGCCCTTGACGTCCGCGACCGCCACCGGCGGCTCCATGCTGACATGCGCGAGGTGAGGCAGGTAGTATTCGCCGACAATGACCTTGTCGGCACTCTTCAGCGCGGCGTCGGCGTCGCCGTCCTTGCGCACCACCAGACCCGGCTTGCGGGCGGCTTCCTCCAGTTCGGTCCGATAGGCGACCGAGTCGTATTTGCCGTTGGCGCCGTCGTCCCACACGACCTTCAGGGCATCGCGCCCCTTGATCGCGGCTCCGGTGTTGCGTGCGATTACGGCAACGCCCCCGAGCGGCTGGAATTTGGACGGCCATGGCCAGCCCTTGACCTCCATGACCTTTTCGACACCCGAGACCTTCATCGCATCGGTGGAATCGAACGACACCAGCTTGCCGCCGGTCACCGGCGGCCGCGCGATCACGGCGTATTTCATGCCGGGAAGACGGACGTCGATACCGTATTGGGCGGTGCCGACCGTGATGTCGCGCAGGTCGACGATGCTGATCTCGCCCTTGCCGAGATAGCGAAAGTCCTTGGGGTCCTTCAGTTTCAGGCCTTCAACGTTGGGGACCGATTCCTTGGCCGCATCGGCGGCGAGCTCGCCGAAGCCGAGACGGCGACCGCTGGCGGCGTGAACCACCTCGTGATTGGCGGCCTTGACTTCGGACACCGGCACGTTCCAGCGCTTGGCGGCGGCGGCCTCGAGCATGACCCGTGCCGAGGCGCCGATCTCGCGCATCGGCATCAGATAATGCCGGGTGCTGCGCGACCCGTCGGTATCCTGGTTGCCGTATTTGACCTCGTCGCCATGTGCCTGCTGCACCTTCACACGCGACCAGTCGGCCTCCATCTCCTCGGCAACGATCAGGGGCAGGCTGGTGCGGACGCCCGTACCCATCTCGGAACGATGTGCTACGATCGTCACGGTTCCATCGGACGCGATGGCGACAAAGACCCGCGGATCAACCACGGTGCCGTGCGGCATCTTGTCGGCGCCGGTCTGATAGGCCGCAAACGCCTGGCGCGACATCATCGGCGCGGCCAGCACGAAACCTCCGGCGATGCCGAGGCTCTTGAGAACGGAGCGGCGGGAAACCTTCTCCACCTTGACGCGTGCTTCCATACCGCGAAGCTTGTCGGGATTTGTGAGAATGTTCATGATCAGACCCCCGTCGAGGCGAGATGGATTGCATTTTCGATGCGCTGGTAACAGCCGCAGCGGCAGATATTGCCTGCCATCGCCTCGCGTATCTGATCATGGTCGGGCTTGGGATTTTCCGCGAGCAGCGCCGCGGCCTGCATGATCTGGCCGGATTGGCAGTAGCCGCACTGGGGAACGTTGACCTGACGCCAGGCCTTCTGCACCGCATGATCGCCGGTGGGATGAAGGCCTTCGATGGTGGTGACCTCGCGGCCGACCACATCGGAAACCGAGGTGATGCAGGCGCGGACGGCCTGCTTGTCGACGATGACGGTGCAAGCCCCGCAGAGCGCCTGGCCGCAGCCGAATTTGGTGCCCGTCAAGCCGACTTCATCACGCAAAAACCAGAGTAATGGAAGATTCGGGTCGCCGTCCCAGCTTTGCTCCTGGCCGTTAATCTTCACCTTGATCATGATCGTTTCCTCGCTCTTCATAAGCTGTTGATGTCGCTTCGACGAGAGCGAGAACATGTTTCTCGGCCGCTCCCATCGTTTCGAAGCCTCTCCCCGTGTTCAGATCGCCGCCTCAGGCGATCCCGGAACGAGCAACGGCAGACGTGATCTCCGATCTGGCTGGCTTCGCTGGCCGGGATATCCTCCTGTATTTTGATTTTTACTTGTTCGACCGCCCGCTCGAGGGGGCCGCCGTGCCCGGGATGCTATCAGAACGCTGCCGCAAGTCGCGCTTCACAACGGCTTGTCTCGCATTTGTATTTGGCGAAAGCTGGACCATCCTGCAAAGTTGTTTGCTTTCGGTCAGCGGCCCTTACGCAATGGTCCGAACCAGGAGGTCCGAACCAGGAGGAATGGTTGGAAGTCTGAGCGCGTTCGGCGGTGCCAGCGCCATCTACGGCGAACCGCAAGCCGCTTTTAACTGTGCTGGTTAACCCCTGGACCGCCGGGCCCGGCTATAGCTTGGCGGGAAAACAACGAGAATTCGACAATGAACGCAGGCGTACATCCGGCAGACGGCCGGCCGCGGAAACCTTCCGCCGCCAAGAGCTGGCTGAAGGCGATCGAACTGACATCCCGTATCGAGGACGAGCCGCATCGATTGTTCGCCGACCTCGTCGAGGACTGGGCGGGCCGCCAGCCCGACAGTCCGGCCCTGATATCGGAGGTCGAGACCTTCAGTTACCGGACGCTTTCGGAACGGATCAATCGCTACGCCCGCTGGGCGCTGGGGGCGGGGATCAAGGCCGGTGACACCGTCTGCCTGTTGATGCCGAGCCGTCCGGACTATGTCGCGGCCTGGCTCGGGATCACCAGGGTCGGCGGTGTGGTCGCCCTGATCAACACCAAGCTGGTCGGGGCATCGCTGTCGCACTGCATCGGTGTCGCGGAAGCCGACCATCTCATCCTCGCCGAGGAACTGGCGTCAGCGTTTGAGACGGCGGTGCCGCATCTCACCCGCGTACCCAAAATATGGATCCATGGCGGCCCTGCCAACAATGGGAATCTTGATGCGGCCCTCGCCGGAACCGACGGCAGCCGGTTGACGCCGGCCGAGCGGCGCGAGGTCACGATCGATGACCGCGCACTTCTGATCTACACCTCGGGCACCACCGGCCTGCCGAAGGCCGCGAGCATCAGTCACCGGCGCATCCTGAATTGGGGCGGCTGGTTCACGGGCTTGACCGACGCGTCGCCACAGGACCGCCTGTATAATTGTCTGCCGGTCTATCACAGTGTCGGCGGCATCGTCGCGCCATGCAGCATGCTCAACGCAGGCGCCTCCGTGGTGCTTGCCGAGAAATTCTCGGTCAGCCAGTTCTGGCATGACATCGTGCGCCGGGAGTGCACGATATTTCAATATATCGGCGAACTCTGCCGCTATCTGCTCAACGCGCCGCAATCCGAATTCGAGACCGCGCACCGGCTCCGGCTCGCCTGCGGCAACGGGCTGCGCGGCGATGTCTGGGAGCCGTTCCAGGCGCGCTTCGCCATCCCGCGGATCCTCGAGTTCTATGCCGCGACTGAAGGCAATTTTTCGCTTTACAATGTCGAGGGCAAGCCGGGCGCGATCGGGCGCGTTCCCCCGCTGCTGGCGCATCGCTTTCCGGCCGCGATCGTGCGCATCGATCCGGATCTCGGCATCCCCGTTCGCACGGCGGACGGTCTGTGCATTCCCTGCGCGCGTGGCGAGGTCGGCGAAGCCATCGGCCGGATTGGAACCGCGGACGAGGGCGGCGGCCGCTTCGAGGGCTATACCGACGTAACCCAGACCGAAAAGAAAATCCTGCGCGACGTGACGGCGAAAGGCGATGCCTGGTTTCGTACCGGCGATCTGATGAAGCTCGACGAGCAGGGCTACTTCCATTTTGTCGACCGGGTCGGCGATACGTTCCGCTGGAAGGGCGAGAACGTCTCGACATCCGAGGTGAACCAGGCTGTGCTGGATTGCCCGGGCGTGGTCGATGCGACGACCTATGGCGTGGAAATCCCCGGCGCCGATGGCCGTGCCGGAATGGTTGCAGCCGTGGTCGACCGCCGGTTCGATCTCGACACCTTCCGCGATCATCTGGCACGCCGGCTGCCCGCCTACGCCTGCCCCGTCGCGGTGCGGATTTGTGCGTCGCTGGATACCACCGAAACGTTCAAGCAAAAGAAACAGGAACTGGCCCGCGACGGCTTCAATCCGCATCGCCTGACGGATCCGCTGTTCTTCAAGGAGCCGAAGTCGGGGGCATATCGTGCGATCGACGCGGACGCCTATGCGCGCATCATGGACGGCTCGATCCGGCTCTGACCTACGAGCAGGTCCATGTTGGGGCGGCAGATGAGGTGCCTCGTGTTTCACCGTATCGTGCAGGTCATTGCCATCGATGCCGGTTTACCAATCAATTCGAAAGATCGCGTGCGGGGCTCAGTCATTTGACATTTGCGCACTATGATGGCTGCGCATAAGGAGAAGGGCGGGACCATTGATGTCGGTAAGGTTAAGGGTGATTTCGACGATGCGGCAATTCACGATGGGCGATGTTGTCAGGGTCTGTGAAAATGTCCCCGCGTGAGGTCTTCACGCTTCGCGACTTTCTTGGTCCTGATATCGCCGGGCGAACGATTTCGGATGCACGACAGGTGGTGTCGCTGACCAACGGCGTCGGCCGGACCTGTCTTGGCGGCCGTCTTGGCGAGCTCTCCGGGCGTTCGGTGTTGCTTGCGGTGTCGGATCAGCTGATATCCGCGATCGCGATGACGGAGATCGACGGCGTTGCGAGCCGATTGCTGTTGTGTCCGCCTGATCTCAATGTCGATCACATCCAGGTCTTGATCGAGGATGCCGGGATCGATGCTGTGGTGACTGACCGCCCGGCACAGTTCGCCGACACTGGCGTCGCTCTGGTGGTTGCGGCGCAGTCGCCGGTCGGCGCCGGTGCGCCGGTGCGAACCGAGCGCGCGACCGGCTGGTTGATGCTGACGTCGGGCACCTCGGGGGTGCCGAAGATCGTCGGCCATACCCTGGAGGGACTGGCCGGCGCGATCGTCGCCGATGGCCCCGCCCGTGGAGGCTCGGCGGTGTGGGCCACCTTCTACGACATTCGCCGCTATGGCGGTTTGCAGATCCTGCTGCGCGCCGTCATCGGCGGTGGCTCGATGGTGCTGTCCGACCCCGGTGAACCGATCGCCAATCATGTCGCGCGGCTGCGTGCCCGCGGCGTGACGCATATCTCAGGAACGCCGTCGCATTGGCGCAAGCTGTTGATGAGCGGAGCGGCTTCGGGGTTTTCACCGCGCTACGTCCGCTTGTCGGGCGAAATCGCCGACCAGGCCGTGCTCGATGGCTTGAAGCAGGCCTTTCCGCAGGCGTCGATCGGCCACGCTTATGCATCGACGGAGGCCGGCGTCGGCTTTGCCGTGAACGACGGCCTCGAAGGCTTTCCGGCGCGTATCATCGCCGACAAGCGCGACGGCGTCGAAATGAAGGTCGAAGACGGATCGCTCCGGATTCGCTCGACGCGGACGGCCCATGCCTATGTCGGTCGCCACGCGGCGGCGCTGGCCGACCCCGATGGATTCATCGACACCGGCGACATGGTCGAACTGCGCGGAGATCGCTACCACTTCGTCGGGCGGCGTGGCGGCATCATCAATATCGGCGGCCTCTAGGTTCATCCGGAAGAGATCGAGGCGGTCATCAATCGGCAGGCGGAAGTCCGGATGTCCCGCGCCAAATCGCGTCGCAGCCCGATCACCGGTGCCATCGTGGTCGCCGACGTCATCCTCGCCGACGCCAGCGACGCCAGCCGGAACGAGGAAGTCCGCGCCAGGATTCTCGCCGATTGCAAGGCTTCGCTGGCGCCTCACAAGGTGCCCGCCGTGATCAAGTTCGTTCAGTCGCTCGACATCACCGCGGCCGGGAAACTGGCCCGGCGCGATGCTTGAGGCCGAGACTGCCATCATTGTTCTACTGTTGGTCCACAAAATGCACCAAGCTCTGACATTTTTGGCCACAATCTGAACCGACGGTCAGGTCATGCAAACCTTGGCCGTTATCGCAATTCTGGCGCTGCTCACGATTACCGGGGCGGCTTATACCGACCAGCTTATGACCAGCGATCAGCAGACGGCGCAAAGGGTGAACTAGGGCCGGCTTGGGGAAGTCGACTCGGGGTGTCTTTAGGGTGTCTTGGGGGGACCAAAGCGATGCTGTCGGTAGATCAGTTTCTGCGTTTGATAACCGTGCCTGCCGTGGTTGTGGCATTCCTGATTGCGTCACAGGTCTCGGGCGCGGGAATTCTCCACACCGCCTCCCTGCATAATTCCCGCGTGCAAGCCGCAAATCAGTAGCATCGACGCCGGCTTGGCCTCGCACGCAACTGACGGCGGTCTACATCGGCCGCAGGAAGCTTTCCGCAGAACCACATCTGACGCATTGGTAGGTCAGCAGATCGAAGTGCTGATTGCGCGGCTCGACAAGGCCCAGCCTCATCGGATCCCCGCATTTGATGCAGGGCATCTCGGCGGTCGCCTCGAGGCGCGTGCAGGTAGGCGTCGGCCTCAACGATTGCAGCATCGTGTCCTCGGTTTCGACAGGGAGACGCAACGCCACGTATTCGGAATGAAGCCGAATCACTATGCCCGATTCTTGCCTTAATTGAAAGGCGCGGCTGCGCGGTCGCTTGCTGGGCCGATGGCGATTTGGATGCCCCGTCTTGAACGCCAGGGCCGAGCGCGGGCGCCTCTGTCCACCGCCCCGGTCGCGGCGGCGAGATGGCCGAAGGTCAACGGAACGAAGCCGTGGCGATGGTGTTGACCTGTCAGCGAGGGAAGCTCAGGGTACATGCAACGCGTCAAACATCCACCCGTGCGCAACAAGATCAACCTGAAGGATCCGGCTCAGGTCCGGGTCTGGACCCGACGGCTCGGCGTCACCGCCGACGCGCTGAAGGCCGCCGTCGACAAGGCCGGCAATTCCATCGCGGCCGTGACCAAGGAAGTCGAGATGCAGCAGCGCGAGGCCGTGCCGCCCGTCGCGGTCCCAGGTCCGGCCGACGACGTCGGATTGGCGGCCCCGGCCTAAAGCGTTTTCCGGTTCACTCCAATCGTTGTTGCCTCTCCGGAGGCCTCATGGTTCGAGACGCGCGAAGGTGCGCTCCTCACCATGAGGGTTTGAGACCTCAGCCTGAGGAGCATCGCGAAGCGATGCGTCCTAAAGGATGAAGCCTCACATCGCCCGAAGATGTTCTCCATGGCACCGTCGGGTCGAGCCACGCGATTCTGGCGCGGCGTAGCCGACCCGACTCTATGGATAGGGGCCCGTTCCATATTCGGCAATCAGCGGCTTGTCGGTATTCGCCGCCGTCAGTTCGCTGCTGGCGCCCCCGCCACCCAGAAACTGATCGAGCGTCGCCTGGATCTTCTCCTTGACCGAGTCCGGTCCGCGGTCGCTCATTTCGGTGTGCTGGAATTTGGTATGGACGATATCGATGTCGTCCTTCTTGGCCTGCTTGGGATCCGGCAGCACGCCGGGATCGGTCTTGAAATTCGGGTCGCTTGAACGGAACGACAGGATTTTCATCTTGTCGCTGAGCACGAACGGAACGCGCAGATTGTCGAGGGTGACGACCTTCGATACCAGGTCAGGATGCTGCTGCGCGAAGTACATCGAAATGTCGCCGCCATTGGAATGTCCGACCAGGGTAAGGTGCTGGTAGTCGGCGTTCGGCTGCCTCTGCTTCAATTGCCCGATCACGAACAGGATATTGGTCTCGCCTTTTTCATACACGCCGGTCCGGCCGACATAGGGCAGGCCGATCTTGGTCATCAGTGGCGGATCGCTCGGAATATCCTGCTGAATGCTGGCGACCATATATCCACGTGCCGCGAGCACGTTGGCCAGAAACGAATATTCGGTGTTCTTGACGGTATTGCCGTTGCTGATGACGGCGACCGGCAGCCTCCAGAATCCATCGTCCGCTTTCAACTCGTAGTCGCGCCGCACGGCAAGGTCGACGGCCACCGGCCGCTGCCGCGAGGCATCGAACAGGTTGAGCGTCTCGTGCCGGATGCCCCATTTGCTGACGGTGAGATAGACAGCCGCCGTGAGCAGACAAACGCAGGCTAGAACGGCAATTCCCCTCTTCATCGCTTCCTCGATCACATTTGATTCAACAGATGGTGTTGAACGCTTGATGGTTCGAGGGTGGAATGAACCACACCAAATTAATTTTAGGCAAGCTTGCTGCTCCGCAGCAAATCGCGGGTCGGCGGTACGATCCGGTCGGCGCCGCCGGCGCCCGCGGTTACCTAGACTAATTGCCTACCCGACATCACCGACTCGTAATTGGATCGCCGCAAATTTTCCTCGCTTAGTCCCGGCACTTCAACGTCGCCGTCGCAATTTCGGTCGGGCAGG
>JBDTKD010000497.1:0-5401 GCA_039935515.1 Bradyrhizobium sp. | reverse complement strand
ACCGGCATCAACCGCGCCGAGGTCGCCTCGGCTTCGGTGAACACATAAACCGGCACCTCAAACCCCTGATGCGCGAGCCGGAAGCCATTGGCGATCGGCCGCACCTGCATCGCCACAGCCTGGCCGTCAATGCCGCCGTGCCAGACCGGATCGCCCGGCTTCCACGACGAGACCAGATGATGTGGTTGGCCGGGGGTGCCGTCGGCGGCGACAAATTGCACCGCGATGCCGCCGCCGTCGCGGGCAATATCGAGGATGGTCTCGGCGCGATCGAGCCACACCGCGCGGCGGCGCTCGCGCTGCACCAGCCGGCCATTCAGCTGGCCTGAAATCTGCCGCTTGCGCTCGCCAAGCACATGATCGATCGCGGCGCCGACCGCAGCGAGCCGGCGCGCCACCTCGCCTTCCGGCGGACGGGCGGCAAATCCCCCCGGGAACTCCTCGGCGATGAAGCCGGTCGACAGGTTGCCCTCGCGCCAGCGCGGGTGATGCATCAGCGCCGACAGGAACGGGATGTTGTGACGAATGCCGTCGACATAAAAGGCATCGAGCGCGCGGGACTGCGCCTCGATCGCGGCAGCGCGCGAGGGCGCGTGGGTCACGAGCTTGGCGATCATCGGATCGTAGAAGATCGAGATCTCACCGCCCTCCTGAACGCCGGTGTCGTTGCGTATCGTGATGCCGTCCACGCTCGCTTCCGGCGGCGGCCGGTATTTCACCAGCCGGCCGATCGAAGGCAGGAAGTTGCGAAACGGATCTTCAGCATAGACCCGCGATTCTACCGCCCAACCGGTGAGCGCGATGTCCTTCTGCGAGAGCGCGAGCGGTTCGCCGGCCGCGACCCGGATCATCTGCTCGACAAGGTCGATGCCGGTGACCAGTTCGGTCACGGGATGCTCGACCTGCAGCCGCGTGTTCATCTCCAGGAAGAAGAAGCTCTTGTCCTGGCCTGCGACAAACTCGACGGTGCCGGCGGAATCGTAATTCACGGCCCTGGCGAGGGCGACGGCTTGCTCGCCCATCTTGCGGCGGGTGCTCTCATCGAGCAGTGGCGACGGTGCCTCCTCGATGACCTTTTGATTGCGGCGCTGGATCGAGCATTCGCGCTCGCCGAGATAGATCACATGGCCATGCTTGTCGCCGAGTACCTGGATTTCGATGTGCCGAGGATCGACGATGAATTTCTCGATGAAGACGCGGTCGTCGCCGAACGACGATTTGGCCTCGGCCCTGGCGAGGTTGAAGCCCTCGGCGACCTCGGATTTCGAATGCGCGATCCGCATGCCCTTGCCGCCGCCGCCGGCCGAAGCCTTGATCATCACGGGGTAGCCGATCTCGTCGGCGATCTTCACCGCGTGTTTTTCGTCCGCGATCACGCCGAGATGGCCCGGCACCGTCGAGACCCTGGCTTTCGCGGCGGCCTTCTTGGATTCGATCTTGTCGCCCATTGCGGCGATGGCACCGGCGTTGGGGCCGATGAAGACGATGCCGGCCTCGCCGAGCGCGCGCGGAAAGGCTTCGCGTTCGGACAGGAAGCCGTAGCCGGGATGCACGGCTTCCGCGCCGGTCTTACGACAGGCCTCGACGATTCTGTCGATCAGAAGATAGCTTTCGGCCGCCGGCGGCGGCCCGATCAGAACCGCCTCATCGGCCATCTCGACATGGAGCGCGTCGCGGTCGGCCTCGGAATAGACCGCGACGGTCGCGATCCCCATCCGGCGGGCCGTCTTGATGATCCGGCACGCGATCTCGCCGCGATTGGCGATCAGAATTCGTTTGAACATGGGCTTTTTGCTTGCAACCTTTGGGCGGGATCGCGCGCGGACCAGGTCCGCAATCTGGCACGCCAAGATGGATGTAACAATTCCGTCGCATAGGAGGCAACGGCTGATATGCCGGAAACCTGCCCCTTTCGCCCGGCCGAGACGCGTTGACAGCGGGGTGCGGGAATTCGACACTCGCCGACTGCAGCCACCACGGCGAAGTTGGCCGAGCTTTGCTCGCGGAATCGGGCGTGCAATCCGCACGCAGAGCGCATGTAACAAAACCGTCGCATGGCAAAACTAAACAGTGCCAGTGGTCGAAATTGGACGGCCTATGGGGAGATATCATCAATGCACCGCCCGATCATCCTGCTGTCTGTAGCTCTGTCGTTGTTATCCGCCGGCACCGGCTTCGCGCAAGGCAACCCGCCCCGCAATCTCGTCCTGTTCGTACCGGACGGTCTGCGTGGCCGTATCGTCAGCCCGGAAACCGCGCCGGCGATGGCCGATGTCCGCGACAAGGGCGTGAATTTCAGCAATTCGCACTCGCTGTTTCCGACCTTTACCACCGCCAATGCGTCCGGGCTCGCGACCGGTCACTACCTCGGCGATACCGGCGACTTCAGCAACACGATCTATACCGGTTATCCGGTCGGGCCGGCGCATGGCACCGTCACCCCGTTTCTCGAATCCGATCCGGTCATCCTCGACGCCGACGAACATTTCGGCGGCGATTATCTGAACGAGGAAACCCTGCTGAAGATGGCGCGCGCCAGCGGCTACAGCACGGCTGCGCTGGGCAAGCTCGGTCCGACCCTGATTTTCGATCATACCGACAAGGTCGGCGCCGGGGGCCTGCATTCGATCATCATCGACGATTCAACCGGCGGCAAAGCTGGCGTTCCGCTTTCCGACGAAATGAAGGCCGCGCTGAGCAACGCCAACCTGCCGCTTGCGACGCCGTCACGCGGCGACAACGGCAAGTCCGGCGACGCCAAAACGCCGGGCACGCTGGTGCCCAACACCACCCAGCAGGCCTATCTCGCCGACGTCGCCGCCAAGGTCGTGCTGCCGATGTTCAAGGCCCGCAACAAGCCGTTCGTGCTGGTGTTCTGGTCGCGCGATCCCGACGGCAGCCAACACAACAATGGCGACAGTCTCAACACCGTCACGCCCGGTATTAACGGCCCTACGTCGCTCGCCGGCATCAGGAACGCCGACAACAACCTGACGCAGCTGCGCAAGGCGCTCGACGATCTCGGGCTTGCCACCACCACCGACATCATCATCTCCTCCGACCACGGCTTCTCGACAATATCGAAGCAAAGCAGAACCAGTCCGTCGGCAAAAGTCGGCTACGCGGACACACCGAAGGATTTCCTGCCGATGGGCTTTCTCGCGATCGACCTTGCGAGAGCGCTGAAGCTGCCGCTGTTCGACCCGAACGACAACAACGCCGGGGTGGCCGACGACGCCCACCCCAAGGCGGGGAACGGGTTGATTGGCAACGATCCGGCAAAGCCCGATCTGGTGGTCGCCACCAATGGTGGCTCGGACCTGATCTATCTGCCGAACCGGGACAGGAAACTGGCGGCACGCACCGTCAAGGCGCTGCTGGAGCAGGATTACGTCAGCGGCATCTTTGTCGACGACGATCTTGGCAAGTTGCCCGGCACCCTGCCATTGTCGCAACTCTTCCTTCGGGGCACAGCCGTCACGCCGCACCCCGCGATCGTCGTCAATTTCCGCTCCTATACGAGCGGATGCGAGCAGCCGAGCAACTGCTCGGTCGAAGTCGCCGATACGGTGCTGCGGCAAGGCCAGGGCATGCACGGCAGTTTCAGCCGTGGCGACACCCTGAATTTCACGGCGGCGATCGGGCCCGACTTCAAGGCCGGTTATGTCGATGCCCTGCCGGTCAGCAACGCCGATGTCGGCGCCACCGCGGCACGGCTGCTCGGCCTCACGCCACGGCCCAGGGGTCATCTGGTCGGACGGGTGATAACGGAAGCGATGCCCCATGGCACCATCCCGCGGGCGTTTTCCGGCGCGGTCAAATCGAAACCAGCAGCCAACGGCCTGCGCACGGTGCTGAACTTCCAGCGCGTGCAGTCGCAACGCTATTTCGACGCGGCGGGATTTCCCGGCCGGACGCTCGGACTAGACGCGCAGGACGACAGGCGGAAAACGGCGGGGAAATAGCCCCGTCGTTCAAGCCGCTACCCGAACCAGTTTCACCAGAAGATCAGCGGGGATCTTCCACGCTTCGTGCGCGAAGTACAGCAGCTTCTGAAGCGCCAGATTGGTCAAGGACTGACCAATCTGGCATCAAGTTCGCGATGCTGCGCGGGTCGTAGACCTCAGTCATGGAAGGCATTTCAATCGAGAAAAAGACGCGCTTACTTATTCGGCGCTGAAATCAGTCCAGCATCCGCAAGCGATGACAGTGCAATCTCAACTGTACGATCTTCGAACAGTCTGAGTTTTCGTTCGCCCGCCGTCTTTCCTCCGGGCCAGCTCGCGAGTCGCTCGCGCACCGCAGCCACATTCGGCTCGACAGCGGACTCATTGACGAGCCAATCGACTGTCGAAAGAAGCTCCATTCCTAAAGGGGATTCGAATCCATCGATTAGCTCAGAGGTCTTTTCAAGCGCCGGACGAAAAGCTTTGACATCCGGCGACGTAAGATAAGCTGAAACCTTATCCTTCTTTGAGTCATCGAAATGGATGACGTCAAAGGGCGCAGCGTCGCCCAAGCGCTTGTCACAGTGCAAATAGCTTCCATCTAGCCCATCGAGAAGGTGCTTGAGATTTTCCGAGTAAGGCCCAAATTTTCTCGCCGAGAACTGGAAGTTCATCTGATTGTCGACATTCAACTTCACGACAAAACGCTCCAGGAAATAGGCGAGCTTTTGTATTTCGAGAAGCGTGCAGTCGAATCCTAGGATCGAATATCGCCGAACCAACTCAGCAATGAGCGCGCGTGTCACCGTTAGTTTCTCCGAGCCGGTTCTTTTGGCGACATTTTGATACCTCGCCGTAGGCTCGTAAACGATCACATCGACATCGTTTAGCTCCGCGAGAGCGGCTTCAATTTTCGGGCGGACATCCTTCCAGGCTAGTCCGCCGTTGCCAGCGCCCAGGGGCGGCAGAGCAACCGACTTGATGCCTTTTTCCTTGATGACGCGTTTCAAGTCTTCCAGTCCCTGAACGATCCATTCCATTTTGGACAGGAAGCGCCAATGGGCTTTCGTCGGGAAATTCACGATCCACTTGGGACCAAACATCTCCCCTCGCCGTTCAGTGACAAACATTTTGGCGATCTGAACCTCTTTCGACCGACATGCTTCCTGGTACGCCTTGAAGTTTTCAGGGTAAGCTTCCTTGAACATCAAAGCGACACCCTTCCCCATAACGCCAACCGTATTCACGGTGTTGACGAGGGCCTGCGCGTCGGCATCGAGCAGATTTCCTTGCGTAAAGCGGATCATGTCACAGGAACCAATTTCTGCGGGTGACGATCTGGACCTCGTGGCCTTTCGAATCACACAAACTTTCAATCTCGGTTTTTACAGTTTTGTTGTAGCAAGCAACGCACATCAGCGCGCTCAGCGGCAGTTTCTTGTGCACCAAAGCTT
>JBDTKD010000496.1:0-12393 GCA_039935515.1 Bradyrhizobium sp. | reverse complement strand
ATCGACGCCCGGCTGCGGCGTGATGCGGAACAGCGCGATAACGTCGGTGTCCTTGGGCACATAGTCGGCGTCCCAATAGCCCATTTGCTTATAGGGGATGACACCGGACTTGTAGCGCTCCTTGCCGCTGAGTTCGTTCATGATAGTCTCCTTCTCTTGTGATAGTTTTCAGATCGCACTTCACTCCGCGGCGACGGCCGTTTTACCGATACGCGGATCTAGCTTACCCGCGCGATAGAGCTTGGCCATTTCAGACAATGGGATCACTCTGATCTTTGCGGCATTTCCGGCGGTGCCGAATTGCTCGAAACGCTCGCGACAGAGATCGCGCATCGCGTCCATCGCGGGTTTGAGGAATTTGCGTGGATCGAATTCGCTTCTGGTTTGACTCGCAACTTTCCGGAATGCCGCGGTCATCGCCAAGCGGCAGTCGGTGTCGATATTGACCTTGCGGACGCCATGCCTGATGCCGCGAACGATCTCCTCGACCGGAACGCCCCAGGTTTGCGGCATCTCGCCGCCGAACCGGTTGAAGGTGTCCTGCAGCGGCTGCGGCACCGAGGATGAACCGTGCATCACCAGATGGGTATTGGGCAGCCGGCGATGGATTTCCTCGACCACGTTCATGGCAAGGATGTCGCCGTCCGGCTTGCGCGAGAACTTGTAGGCGCCGTGCGAGGTGCCCATGGCAATCGCCAGGGCGTCGACCTTGGTGGCGCGGACGAAATCAACCGCCTGATCCGGATCGGTCAGGAGCTGATCTTGGCTAACCTTGCCTTCGACGCCATGACCGTCTTCCTGCTCGCCCCCGCCATGCTCCAGCGAGCCGAGCACGCCAAGCTCGCCTTCGACCGAGGCGCCGATCCAGTGTGCCATCTCGACCACGCGGCGGGTGATATCGACATTGTAGTCATAGTCCGCCGCGGTCTTGGCGTCGGCTTTGAGCGAGCCGTCCATCATGACTGAGGTGAAGCCGTATTTGATCGCCGTGGCGCAAGTTGCTTCCTCGTTGCCGTGATCCTGGTGCATGCAGAGCGGAATCTGCGGATACATCTCCTCCAGGGCGTCGACCATCTTCGACAGCATGATGTCGTTGGCATAGGAGCGCGCGCCCCGTGAGGCCTGGATGATGACGGGCGCGTCGACGGCGGCCGCCGCATCCATGATCGCGAGCCCCTGTTCCATATTGTTGACGTTGAACGCCGGCACGCCGTAGCTGTGCTCAGCTGCATGATCGAGTAATTGTCTCAACGTAATCCGCGCCATTGGGGCCTCCGTTTCATTCCTTGCGCGTTGAACATCATGCGTATTTCGCTGCCGTCCTGGACCGCGCCATGCAGCGCCGGGCCGCGGCGGCAACGGCTTCCGCGGTAATTCCGAATTCGCGGTAAAGCGTCTCTGCCGGGGCGGATGCGCCGAAGCCGGTCATGCCGACGAACTCGCCGCCGTCGCCGATCCAGCGCGCCCAGTCGCCCTCGACGGCGGCTTCGACGCCGATCCTTGGCGCGGATCCCAGCACGGTTGCGCGGTATTCAGGCGGCTGCTGGCGAAACAGATCGAGGCACGGTGCTGAGACCACGGCGGCTTGAACGTGATCGGCCGCAAGTAATTTTGCCGTTTCGATCGCGATCGAGACTTCGGAGCCGGTTGCGATCAAGGTCACGTCACGGTCGCCCGGTGGTTCGACCAGCACATAGGCGCCGCGCGCGACCCAATTGACACTGCCGGTCGCGTCACGGAACGACGGCAACGCCTGCCGCGACAGGCACAGCACCGAAGGACTGGTTTCCGCCTGCAGCGCGCAATCCCAGGCCTCGGCGGTTTCGACGGCGTCGCCGGGCCGGAACACCAGCAAATTGGGGATGGCCCGCAGCGACGCCAGATGCTCGACCGGCTGATGGGTGGGGCCGTCTTCGCCGAGCCCGATGGAATCGTGCGTCATCACATGGATGACCCTGATCCCCATCAGCGCCGCCAGCCTGATCGCCGGGCGGCTATAGTCGGCGAAGGTCAGAAATGTGCCACCATAGGGGATGAAGCCGCCATGCAGGGCGATGCCGTTCATGGCCGCCGCCATGGCGTGCTCGCGGACACCATAGTGAAGATAGCTGCCCGCAAAGCAATCGTGACGCACCGGCTGCTGCGTCCTGGCGCGGGTCAGGTTGGAGTGGGTCAGGTCGGCGGAGCCGCCGAGCAAATTCGGCAAGGCTTCCGCCATCGCGTCGATCACCAGTTGCGACGCCTGCCGGGTGGCGATGCTCGGCCGCTCGGTGCCGAAGCGGACCCGAAGCTGATCCATGGCCGCCCGGTACTCGCTTGGCAGCTTGCGATTGAGCCCATCGTGAAAGGGCGAGCGCGGCACGGTATTGAGCCGCCTGGTCCGCTCGACCCAGTCGCGGCGGGCTGTCTGCCCCCGTGCGCCGATCTTGCGCCACTGCGCCATGACGGCATCGGGAATGAGAAACGGCTGGTGCGGCCAGCCCAGCGCCGCGCGTGTCTTCGCGACTTCGTCGGTGCCGAGTGGCGCGCCATGCACCTTCTCGGTGCCCTGACGGTTCGGTGCGCCGAAACCGATCACCGTGCGGCAGGCGATCAACGATGGGCGATCCTGGTTGCGGGCGCGTTCGATCGCGGCGGCGACCGCTTCCGGATCGTGGCCGTCGACGCGGCAGGCGGACCAGCCCGCGGCCTTGAAACGCGCGAGTTGGTCATCCGAACATGACAGCGAGGTCGCGCCGTCGATCGAGATTTGGTTGTCGTCGAACAACACGATCAGCCGGCCGAGCCGAAGATGCCCGGCCAGCGAAATCGCCTCGTGGCTGATACCCTCCATCAGACAGCCGTCTCCGGCGATCACATAGGTATAGTGATCGACGAATTCGTAGCCGAAACGTGCGTTCAGCAACCGCTCGGCCAGCGCCATGCCGACGGCGGTCGCGATGCCTTGTCCCAGCGGTCCGGTGGTGGTTTCGACGCCGGGGGTATGACCGTATTCGGGATGGCCCGGCGTCTTCGAACCCCATTGCCTGAATGCCTTGAGCTGGTCCGACGTCATGCCCTCGTAACCCGTCAAATGCAGCAGCGCGTACAACAGCATCGAGCCGTGACCGGCAGACAGGACGAAGCGATCGCGATCCGGCCAGGACGGATCGGCCGCGTCGAATTTGAGAAAGCGGGAGAACAGCACCGTGGCGACGTCGGCCATGCCCATCGGCATGCCCGGATGGCCGGATTTGGCTTTCTCCACCGCATCGATGGCCAGAAAGCGGATCGCGTTCGCCAGTTCGGCATGCGCAAAATCGGGACGGCCGGCAATACTGGACAGGACGGGAGCGTTCATACGGTGCGCCTCTTGCGTTCCATCAGTTGCAGGATCAGCGGAGTGAGAATGAGCTGCATCGCGAGGTCGAGCTTCGATCCGTGAATCACGATCGAATTGGCGCGCGACATGAAGCTGTTGGGGATCATCGACAGCAGATAGGGGAAATCGATACCGCGCGGATTCTTGAGCCGGATCACCACCATCGATTCGTCCGGCGTCGGAATCCAGCGCGCGATGAACGGATTCGAGGTATCGACGGTCGGTACGCGCTGGAAGTTGATGTCGGTCTCGGCAAACTGCGGACAGATGTAGTTCACGTAATCCGGCATCCGCCGCAGGATGGTGTCGGTCACCGCCTCCGCGGTGTAGCCGCGATCGCTGCGGTCGCGATGCAGCTTCTGGATCCATTCGAGATTGATGACCGGAACAACGCCGATCTTGAGATCGGCATATTGGGCAATGTTGACCTTGTCGGTCACGACCGCGCCATGCAGGCCTTCATAGAACAGCAGATCGGAGCTTTCCGGCAGCGGCCCCCATTCGGTAAAGGTGCCTGGTTCCGCGCCGTACAGCGTGGCCTCGTCGTCGTCGTGGACGTAATGCCGGGTGGTGCCGGTGCCGGATTCGCCGTAGTCGCGAAACACCCGCTCCAACTCCTCGAAGAGATTGGTCTCTGGGCTGAAATGGCTGAAGTGGCTGTTACCGCGCTCCCCCTCCTCCGCCAATTTCGTGCGCATCTCGAGGCGATTGTAGCGATGGAAGGCGTCGCCCTCGATGTAGGCCGCGGCCACCTTCTCGCGGCGGAAGATGTTCTCGAAAGTCCTTTTGACCGAGGTCGTGCCGGCGCCCGAGGAGCCCGTGATCGATATGATGGGATGACTGCGCGACATCTGACCTGATCCAGCGCTAGCGAAACAGACCGCGCCGCGCGAACAGCGGGGCGTCACTGTTGTCGAACATCGGCTCGATGCCTTCGTGATTGGCCGCAACGTCGCGAACGCCGCGCAGCGAACCCATGATCAGCGGCACCCGCTGGTGCGGCGTCTTCGCCCCGAGTTCCAGAATGCGGCCCCGTCCGGTGGTGGCAGCGCCGCCCGCCCACTCCATCACCAGCGCCATGGGATGGGCTTCGTAGAGCAGCCGGAGCCGGCCCTCACGATAGCCGGGACGCGCGTCGGCGGGGTAGAGAAACACCCCGCCACGCACCAGGATGCGCAGCGCCTCGGCCACCAGCGAACCGACCCAGCGCATGTTGAAATCGGAGCCGCCGCTGCCGCTGCTGCCGGCGAGGCATTCGTCGATATAGGCGCGAACCGGCCCGTGCCAGTGCCGGCGATTGGACGCATTGATGGCAAATTCCGGCGTATCGGGCGCAATCCGGACGTCGCGCTTGATCAGCAAGAACTGGCGTCGGCGCCGATCAAGGATGAAAATATCGACGGTGTTGTTGTACGCGAGGACGAGCGTGGTCTGCGGACCATAGACAATGAACCCGGCGGCGCACTGCGCGGTGCCGGGCTCAAAGAAGGTCGAAAGGATATCGTTGCCCCGCGGACGGATCGAAAAGATAGTGCCGACCGAAATATTGTTCTCGAGGTTGGCCGACCCGTCGAGCGGATCGATCGCGACGCAAAGCGGCGCCTCGGGATCGAGCGTTTCGGGCAGCGCCGCTTCCTCGGACAAAATCGCCGCAACCGGGGCCGCTTTCAACGCGCGGCGCATGATATCGTCGGCCACAACGTCGATATCCTTCTGTTGATCGCCGTCGGCATTGACGCCATCGACGCGTCCGGTGATGCCCGCCAGCGGTCCGTCGGCGATGAGAGCGGCAAGGTCGACGGCCGCCGTAGCGATCGCCTCGATCACCTCACCGACCGCAGCGCCATGAGGCGACTGCGATGCGGACCGGTCTAAATGCGAACGCAGGGTCAAGCGCTCGTCCATGGTCGTCTCCCTGCGCCCTCGGGGCGCTCCCACTTGCGCGCTTCGCCGCATGGCCAACCGCTGCCTCAGAGAAGCGCAATTTGCCCAATTAGGGAAATTTTGTTATCTTTGGGTTGAACAAATTTTTTCTTATGGAGATATCGATGCCCAGCCGTTTCCTGCGGGAATTGACCATCCGTCAATTGCGGGCGCTGGCGGTGGTGCAAAAGCACCGGTCGGTGACCGCCGCAGCCAAACAACTCAATCTCACCCAGCCCGCGGTCACCCTGCAGTTGCGCAACCTGCAGGCGCTCGCCGGGCTGCCCCTGATCCAGCGCACCAGTGACGGCATGCTGCTGACGGATGCCGGCCGCGAAGTGCTGGCGCTTTCCGAGCGGATCGAGGCCGCCATCAAATCGTGCCAGGCTTCGCTCGACATGATCGCGGGCAACACCGCGGGACGTGTGTCGATCGGCGCGGTCAGCACCGCAAAATACTTCGTGCCGTTCGTCATCTCCGGATTTTCGAAGGCATATCCGCATGTCGAAGTCTCGCTCTCGATCGGCAACCGGCAGGAAATCGGAACGGCTCTGCGCGGCTATGATCTGGATTTCGCCATCATGGGCCGGCCGCCGGTCGACATCCCCATGAACGTCCATCTGATCGGAGACCATCCCCATGTCATCATTGCGCCCACGACCCATCGCCTGGCACGAAAAGCAGGCTTGCCGCTGACGGCCCTTGCCGACGAGACCTTTCTGACGCGCGAGCCTGGGTCGGGAACCCGTGGCCTGATGGAGCAATTGTTCGAAACCGCCGGCGTTTACCCGAAGATCGGCATGGCGATGAGCAGCAACGAGACCATCAAACAGGCGGTCATTGCCGGCCTCGGGATCGCGTTTATTTCCGCGCATACGGTTGCTACCGAGCTCGACGAACGGCGGCTGGTGACGCTCGATGTCGATGGCCTGCCGGTAATCCGTCAATGGTTCGTGCTCTCGCGCAAGGACAAGGTCCTGCTTCCCCCGGCACAGGCGATGCTCGATTTCCTCAGCGCCAGGGGAGCCGAGTTTCTGCCGCGAACCCACGGCCGGCTTCGTTTGACACGATCATCGGCAAAGCGCGGTTGAGTTCTTCCGCGCTGACTTGGCCGGGCGATCCTTTACGCCGTAGCTGCCAAACGCCTCAGCGGTCTCAACGATCTCGGCATCGCTCAGCAGCACGGGGCCGCCGATCACCAAAGCGAGATAGTACTGGCGGGCAATGGTCTCGAGTTCGACCGTGAGCCACATGGCTTTGTCGAGCGAGGCGCCGGTCGCAATCATCCCGTGGTTGGCAAGCAAGCAAGCGGTTCGGTTCTCCAAGGCCTTGAGTGCATGTTCCGACAGTTCCTTACTGCCGAATCTTGCGTAATCGGCAACGCGGATATTAGTGCCGCCGAAGGCCGCGATCATGTAGTGACAGGCCGGAATCTCCTTTCGCGTGATCGCCAACACCGTGGAATAGGTGGCGTGAGTGTGGACGATACCACCGACATCGGGCCGCGCTTTCATGATGTCGAGATGAAACCGCCATTCGCTCGACGGCGCGAGCGGGCCCTTCCACGATCCATACTTCCCATCGATCGGCATCGCGGCGATCATTGCGGGGGTCAGCGCTTCATACGGCGTCGCGGACGGCGTAATCAGCATGGTGCCACCGAGGCGAACCGATATGTTCCCGGAGGTGCCTTGGTTAAGGCCGTTGGCGTTCATCCAGCGGCACTTATCGATGATTGCTCTCCGCAGGCGGCGCTCGGTATCGGTCATGGTCAACTCCTGACAAATCAATAGGGACGTTGAGGGGGTTTGGATTTGCCCGCTATGGTGGCAAGCTTATTGAATTACGCGATGCCAAGGCGGCGCATCGCTAGAACGGGCGCAACTTCGCGAAGAAGTCCCGCACGTCGCGCACAAAGGCCTCGGGCTGCTCGAAAGCGGCGAAATGGCCGCCCTTTGGCATTTCACTCCAGTGCCGGATGTCCGTATAGGTCCCTGCCATCCAGCGCCGCACCGGAGGGACGATCTCCTTGGGAAACACGGCGACCCCTGTCGGTATCGTGACCTTGTGTATTGTGCGGCGCCCGGGCGCGAAGCTTTGCCAATAGAGACGAGCCGAAGAGGCGGCCGTCGCGGTCACCCAATACAGCATGACGTTGTCGAGCAGTTCGTCACGACAAAGCACGTTCTCGGGATTGCCGTCGCAATCGGTCCAGGCCCAGAATTTCTCGAGTATCCACGCAGCCTGCCCGCTGGGCGAATCGGTCAGGCCGTAGCCGACCGTTTGCGGCCGGGTCGATTGCTGCTTGGAATATCCGGTCCCAATCCCGATAATACTCGATCCCGCGCAGCGCCCGGGCCTCCTCGTGGCTGGGCTGTCCCTCGACGTTGGGCCGCACTCCCATGGCCAGCGTGATGTGGATACCGGCGCAGTGGTCAGGATCCTGCGCTCCGAGCGCGGTCGTGATTGCCGAGCCCCAGTCGCCGCCTTGTGCGCCATAGCGGGCATAGCCAAGGCGATCCATCAATCTGGCCCAGGCGGACGCGATCCGATCGACGCCCCAGCCCGTGGTCGCGGGCTTGGCCGAAAAACCAAAGCCCGGCAAAGACGGGCAGACCAGGTGGAAGGCGTCGGCGGCACTACCGCCATGAGCGGTCGGATTGGTCAGCGGCTCGATCACTTTCTGGAACTCGACGATCGAGCCCGGCCAGCCGTGGGTGACGATCAGTGGCATCGCTTCCGGATGCGGGGAGCGGACGTGCAGGAAGTGAATGCCGAGACCGTCGATCTCCGTCGTGAACTGGCTAAAGCGATTGAGCAGCGCTTCGCGGCGGCGCCAATCATAATGCTCCGCCCAATATCCGCAGACGTCCCTGATCCAGCCGAGCGGGACGCCCTGGCTCCAGTCGTCGACGAGTTCGGCCTCGGGCCAGCGCGTTCTCCGCAACCGGGATCTCAAGTCGTCGAGAACATCATCGCCGATCGAGATGCGATAGGGCTTGATTGCATTGTCCATGGGCGTCGCCAAAATCCGAGGCTGTCAATCCGATCGCTGCGCCGCAGTGGCCATGCGCCTGCGCGCCAATTGGTGCGGCTCTTGCCGCACGCGGTGCTTCGCAGCAGGGTAGCCCGATCCATTGCCTGGCGGAAGTCCAGCCTTGGAAGTCCAGCCTTGGAAGTCCAGCCTTGGCAAGCGCTTCGGCGCATTTCTGCGCCGCACGTTCAATTGACAATGACAGTCCAGATCGGATTAGCTCGCGGGGGACCAATATACCAATATCCGGCAAGGCGCGAGTGAGTGCCCATGACCCCTGCCCCGGCCTATGCTCCTCGTGGCGTGATTCCGGCGGTGTTGCTGCCGTTCGACAACGATCTGTCGATTGACGAAGCAAGCTTTCGCAAACACCTGCGCGACGTCAGCGCGACCCCGGGCATTTCCGCCATCACTGTCAACGCGCATTCGACCGAGGTGGCCTCCTGCACCTTCGACGAACAACGTCGCGTGCTTGACATTGCCCGCGGCGAGGTTGACGGGCGCATCCCCCTTGTCAACGGCATCTGGGCCGATGGCAGTCTGGAAGCTGCGCGCATCGCCCGCATGGCCACGCAGGGCGGAGCATCGGCGCTGCTGGTGTTTCCGCCAGGCCCCTTCACGCTTGGCCAATCCCAGGAGATGGTGCTGGCCCATTTCAGGCGCATTGCAGACGCCACCGACCTGCCGCTGATCGCCTTTCAATACCCGCTGGCGAATGGCCAGGGCTATCCAAAGGATACGCTGCTGCGCTTGTGTCACGAGGTGCCGTCGATACGCGCCATCAAGGACTGGGTCGGCAATGTACCTCACCACGAATGGCATATCCGCACGCTGCAAAACCTGCCGCGGCCTGTGAACGTGCTGACGACCCACAGTTCGTGGCTGTTTGCATCGCTGGTGCTCGGCTGCAACGGCCTGCTGTCCGGCAGCGGCAGCGTCATCCCGGATTTGCAGGCGCAACTGTTCCAGGCCGTCCAGGCCGATAATCTCGCGGAAGCGAGGCGCCTGAACGATCGCATCGAACCGCTGTCCCGCTGTTTCTACGCCGAACCCTGGGCAAATATGCACAACCGCATGAAGGAGGCGCTGGTGATGCTCGGCAGGCTGCCGCGCGCCGTCGTGCGACCGCCGCTCGTCAGGCTGGGCGGCGCCGAGATCGCGCGCGTGCGCCAGGCGTTGGTGGAGTCCGGCCTGATCGACAAGGTGACCAACAGCAGTGCAGCCTAGGTGTTGCCACATCAAATAGCGCAATCTGTATTTCAGACCGATGCCAAAAGCCCGAAACGGGCTCTCACAGGGAGGGGTGACAATGTTGAATCGAGGAAGCACGCTTGGCAGCGCGCTGGTTTCGTTTTGCTCGCTGGTTTCGCTGCTGGGAGTTGCGATCGAGCCCGCCCGGGCGCAGAACGCTGCCCCGGCCGCTGCGACCGTAAAGCTTGGCATTGTCAGCTTCCTGACCGGACCCGCCGCCGCGCCGTTCGGCATCCCCGGACGCAACGGCGCTGAGGTCATGATCGAGGCCATGAACGCCGGAAAGGTGCCGGCCCCCTTCAACAAGGTCGGCTTCGGCGGCAGCAAGATCGAAGCAAGGTATGTCGACGAGACAGGTTCCGCAGCCAACGTCGTCACCGAATTCCGCAACCTCGTACAGCGCGACCAGGTCGATGCCGTAGTCGGCTATGTCTCTTCCGGCAGCTGCCTTGCGGTCACGCCGGTCGCGGAGGAGCTCAAGGCGCTCACCGTGCTCTACGACTGCGGGACGCCCCGCATCTTCGAGGAAAAGCCGCGCAGCTACGTATTCCGCGTCAGCCCTCATGCGACGATGGATAGCGTCGGCGCCGCGCGCTACTTGCTTGCCAGGAAGCCGGGTACCACCAGCTATTCCGGCATCAACCAGAACTACGCCTGGGGTCAGGATTCCTGGCGGGACTTCACCGGCGCGATGCAGGTGCTTGCACCAAAAATCACGGTAGACAAAGTACTCTTTCCGAAGCTGTTCGCGGGCGAGTACGGCGCGGAGATTTCGACGCTGCTGACGTCAAAATCTCAGGTGCTGCACACGAGCTTTTATGACGGCGATCTCGAGGCGTTTCTCTATCAGGAGCAGGCGCGCGCGCTCGACAAGCGCATGACGATCATCGCAACCACTGGCGAGGCCGCGATCTGGCGACTTCGCGACAAGATGCCGAACGGCACCATCATCGGGGGCCGCGGTCCGAACGGCCCGCTCGCGCCCGACAGCGAATTGAACCGCTGGTTCCAGAAGCTCTACTCCGATCGCTACAATGTTCCACCGACCTATCCCGCCTATCAGATGGCGATGTCGCTGCTCGGCCTCAAGCTGGCCTATGAAAAGGCTCAAAAAGGCGAGGCCAAGCCGACTACCGACGAGGTGGCGGCGGCGTTCAAGGGTATCGAGTTCGAAGGCCCCTCGGGCAAGGTCAAGCTCGCCATCGGCGATGGGCACCAGGGTATCTCGGGAACCGCTTATGGCACCTATCGTTTCAACAAGCAGAAGAACGAACCCGAGATCGTCGATATCATGCGCTTCCCCGCCGAATGCGTGAACCCGCCGGCCGGCATCAATGCCGACGACTGGATCAAGCAAGGCATGAAAGGCGCGAAGTGCTGAGCAACATCCGACCGGTTTGGGGTCCGGCGGCCAGGACCCCTGCCCCGTCCGGTTGCCCGGTCGGAATGTTTCGGTGCTGACCGCTTTCGCCATTCTGATCGACGGCTTGGTCTATGCGGCCTACCTGTTCATCGTTGCCATCGGGCTGACGCTGATCTTCGGCGTCATGAAGATCCTCAATGTAGCGCACGGCTCGTTTTACACATTCGGAGCCTACGGCGCGGCGACCGCCGTCGGCATCTATTTCGATCGTGGCCTGCCGGCCGCCGGCGGATTTCTCCTGATGGCTCTTTTCGCCATGGCCCTCGGGCTCGCGCTCGGTCTCATTCTCGAGCGCGGCGTCATGCGATTGGTCTATGGCAGGGACGAGGTGGTGATGGTGCTGGTGACCTACGCCGCTTTCCTGATCCTCGAAGACATCGTCATCCTGATCTGGGGCACGGGTTCCTATGCGACCTATCAGCCGTTGCTCGCCGCCGGCAACACGGAAGTGGGCGAACTCATTCTGTCGAACTACGATCTCGGCCTGATCGTGGTCGCGGCGCTGCTCGCTGCGATATCCTACTGGGCGCTGAAGTTCACCCGCTACGGACGGCTGCTGACCGCCGTGATTTTCGATCGCGAGACCGCTGCCGCGTTCGGCATCAATGTCAAGGTGGTTTATACCGTGACATTCGTGATCGGCGCGATGCTCGGTGCGCTCGGAGGGGCGATCATGGCGCCGAAAATCGCCGTGACGCTCGGCATCGGTGTCGAAGTGATCGTGCTCGCCTTCGCCGTGGTGGCAATCGGCGGCATGGGGTCGATCGAAGGGGCGCTCATCGGCGCGCTCATCGTCGGGATATGCCGTGCGGCCGCGGTGCATCTGGTTCCGCAGATCGAATTGTTCGTCATCTATGGGGTCATGGCGCTCGTGCTCCTGATCCGGCCCTATGGCCTGTTCGTGCGCGCCCAACCGAGAAAAATCTGAGATGGCTCAGCACGGCCGGATCGCAGCGAGTTCGGCTTTCCTGGCGGCCGCGGCCGCAGCCTTCGTGCTGCCGGACTGGGTGATCTCGCTCGCCACCATCGCCTTTGCAAATGGTCTGGTGGTACTAGGCTTGATCGTGCTGTGGCGGGCTGGCCTCGTCTCGTTCGGACAGGCGCTGTATTATTGCGTCGGTGCCTATGCCGTGGCGCTCGTCGGCCGCTGGACCGGCGTCTCCGATGCCATCCTGCTCGTATTGATTGGGGGTGCCGCGGCCGGCCTGGTATCCTTCGTGGTGGGTTTCCTGCTGGCGCGCTACCGTGAAATCTTCTTCGCGATGCTTAGCCTGGCACTGTCCATGATCCTGTACGGGGTGCTCGTAAAGACCGGGTCGCTCGGCTCGACCGATGGCTTCAGCGTGATCGTACCGACCTTTTTTGGCTACGCGCCGCACCAGGATGGGCTGCTGGTGGCAC
>JBDTKD010000495.1:0-12561 GCA_039935515.1 Bradyrhizobium sp. | reverse complement strand
GAGCCCGGGCCGCGATCGAAGCCGGCCATGTGACCGCCAATGACAAGCCGGTGCTGAAGGCATCGGAGAGCATCGCCCCCGACGCCGTCCTGCGTGCCGAGCCCGCGCATCCCTTTGTTTCACGGGGCGGCGTCAAACTCGCGAGCGCGATCGAGCAGTACCCGTTCGAAATCGAGGATCACGTCTGTCTCGACATCGGCGCATCGACCGGCGGCTTTACCGAAGTATTGCTCGCCAATGGCGCCAGCCTGGTGTTCGCAATCGATGTCGGGCGCAACCAATTGCATCGCTCGCTGCACGGCCATCCCAGGCTGGTGTCGATGGAGCAGACCGATATCCGGAAGCTTGAGGGCAAGCGCCTGCCGCAACGGCCCGACATCGTCGTCATCGACGTCAGTTTCATTTCATTGAAGGCCGTGCTGCCGGCGGCGCTGTCGCTGGCGGCAGCGCCGATGCATCTGCTCGCCCTGATCAAACCGCAATTCGAGGCCCCAGCAAAGCATTCCAAGCGCGGCATCGTCCGCGACGCCGCGATTCACCAGGCGGCCTGCGACGACATCGCGGCGTTCGCGTCCTCGCTTGGATGCACTGAGATAAGGGTATTTCCGTCACCGATCACGGGTGGCGACGGCAACATCGAATTCTTCATCGGCGCGCGCCGTGGCTAGTGCCGGCACGAAGCATCTTGTCATCGATCATGTCGGCCACCGCGGCGATGGCGTCGCCCTGGCCAGCGGTGAGACCGTGTTTGTTCCGTATGCGCTGGGCGGTGAGACCGTCGAAGTCGCACCGGTCGCTGGCCATCCCGACCGCGGGCGTCTGTTGCGGATCGATCGCGCCAGCGCGGAGCGGATCCCGCCGTTCTGTCGATATTTTGGCGGCTGCGGCGGCTGCGCCATCCAGCATTGGCAGCCCGAGGCCTATCGCGCCTGGAAACGCCGGATCGTGGTCGATACGCTTGCACATGCCGGCATCGAATGTGAGGTCGACCTTCTAGTCGATGCGCACGGCTCCGGGCGGCGGCGTATCACCGTCCATGCCCGCCGCGGCAGCGATGGCGAATTGCGCATCGGCTTTGCCGCGGCCAACAGCCACGCGATCGTGGCGATCGACGACTGTCCGATTCTCGATCCGGCCCTGCGCGGCGCGTTCGACGCCAGTAGAGCATTGGCCGAGATCCTCGAGCCTGCCGGCAAACCGCTGGACATCCAGGTTACGGCGGTGAGCAACGGGCTCGACGTCGATATAAGGGGCTCGGGGCCGCTGCCAGCAGCCATGATCGCGTCGCTGTCACGCGTCGCCGAGCACCATCGCCTGGTCCGGCTGACCCGGCACGGTGAACTGGTGCTGATGCGGACACCGCCCATGATCGCGATCGGCACGGCACAACTGACCTTGCCGCCGGCCTCGTTCCTGCAGGCCACTGTCGCTGGCGAGGAGGCGCTGGCGGCGCGGGTGGCCGCGCATTGCCAGCGCGCCAGGCACATCGCCGACCTGTTTTGCGGAATCGGACCGTTCGCGTTGCGGCTGGCGGCGAAGACACGGGTTTCGGCGTTCGACAGCGACGCCGGCGCGGTGGCGGCCTTGCAGAAGGCGGCGTCGGCGACTTCCGGGCTGAAGCCGGTCAAGGCCGAGGCACGCGACCTGTTCCGGCGGCCGCTGATGCCGCAGGAACTGCGCGACTACGACACCGTGGTTTTCGATCCGCCGCGGCAGGGCGCGCTGGCGCAGGTCCAGCAGCTTGCGGCGAGCCGGATTCCGGCAGTGGTTGCGGTGTCGTGCAATGTCGCGACTTTCGCGCGCGACGCCCGGATCCTGATCGACGGCGGTTATCGGATCGAGGGTGTCACGCCGCTCGACCAGTTCCGTCACACCCCGCATGTCGAACTGGTGGCGCGGTTCAAACGCTGAGCCTATCGCCCCCACCTCTCCTGCCAGATCTTCTCGCCGATCAGGCAGGAGACGCGCGGCTCCTTCTCGGCCACCGGCACGATCCGGCGGCCGGGCTGCCGGCCGGCGACTTCGAGCAGCAGCTTGCTCCGGATCGCCTCCTTGAACTTGTCGCGATCCTTGATCGGCACCACGAACGAACCCGGTCCGCCGATGACGCAGTCCTCGTAGTAGAAATCGAGATTGTCGATGTCCATTGTCGAATAGGACGGCTCCTTCACCATGATCGGCAGCCCGTTGATGACGATGCCCCTGGCGAGCGCCGCGTCGCGCGCACCGGTGACGGGCGCGCCGTTGTTGTTGGCGCCGTCGCCGGAAATATCGATGACCCGCCGCAGTCCGTGGTTCGGATTCTCGTCGAACAGCGGCACCGCGAAATTGATCGCCCCGGAGATCGAGGTGCGCGACGCCCGGCGAATCGGCGTCTTCAGGATCTCGGGGGCGACCGCGTCCGCCGATTCCGGACCATCGATGACCCGCCAGGGAATGATGATCTTCTGGTCGTTCGACGCCGCCCATTCGAAATAGGTCACCGCGATCTTGCCGGTCGGGCCGCTTTTCAGCGCCTGCAGAAATTCCTTCGAGTTGATGGCCTGCGCATAGCCCTCGCGCTGCACGGCGAGTTCGTCGAGGTCCATCGAGTAGGAAACATCCACGGCGAGAATCAGTTCGACATCGACCGACGGCTTCTCCGCGGCCGCCGAACGATTACCAGGGCTGGGAGCGGCCATGCTGGCAACGTCGCCTCCGGCCATCGCCCCCGCGACCAGCACCGCTCCGATCGAGGCACACCAGCGCATTGCTGCCCTCCCGCGTCGGTCAGGATCGTGACACGCAAAGCGCGCCGCGAAAAGCGGGAAGATCGGCAGCACTTCACATTCAAGTTAGCCGACGGCTGCCATGATCTGGCAGAAACCGTGGCGCAGCGCCGACGCCGCAACCAAGCCATCGCAAAACAGCCGGTTCCATAGCCGCCCGCGAGACTATATTCTGTCTGACGCAACCGGGAAGTGCCGCCGAATGATCGACACCGTCACCAAACCGCGGACCAAGGTGCGGACAAAGACCGAGCGGCCGCGTCTGCACAAGGTCATCCTTGTCAACGACGACTACACGCCGCGCGAGTTTGTCGTAACGGTCCTGAAGGCTGAGTTCGGGATGACCGAGGATCAGGCCCACAAGGTCATGATCACCGCGCACCGGCGCGGTGTCTGCGTGGTCGCCGTCTTCACCAAGGACGTTGCCGAGACCAAGGCGACGCGCGCCACCGACGCCGGCCGCACCAAAGGTTATCCGCTGTTGTTCACCACCGAGCCGGAGGAGTAGCACTTCACCCCGCCTCGGTTTCGTCAGCCAGGCCGTAGACCCGCTCGACCCTGGCAAAGCCGGCGATCGGAAACTCGCCGAGATCGGTCCAGCCGCTGCCGCAGATACCGGCAAACTGTTCCGAGGCGACCACGATGCGCTTGAGGCGGCCGGCGATCTTTTCCAGCCGGGCGGCAAGATTGACGGCCGGGCCGATACAGGTGAAGTCGAGCCGGTTGCCGCCGCCGATATTGCCGAACAGTATCCTGCCGACATGCAACGCAACCCCGAAACGGAAACGCTCGACGGCTTCGCCATGGGCGTAACTCATCTCTTCGACGCTGGCGCGGGATTCCCGCGCCGCCTGCAGAACGCGCCCGCAGACTTCGGCAATGTTGCTTTCATCCTCCGCGATCGGAAACACCGCGAGCAGCCCGTCGCCCATGAATTTCAGGATCTCTCCGCCGTGCGTGCGGATCGCCGGCACCTGGCAGTCGAAGTAGCGATTGAGAATGTCGACCACGATTTCCGGCGCCAGTCGATCGGACAGCGCGGTGAAACCGCGCAGGTCCGACAGCCAGATCGCCGCACGCATCGTCTCGGTGTGGCCGCGGCGGATCTGGCCGCCGAGAATCCGCTCGCCGGCGCGGTTGCCGACATAGGTATCGAGCAGGGTCGCGGCCTTCCGGCTCAGGCTAATGATCTCGATGACCCGCGCCAAAGGCGGCACCAGCGATCGCAGCGCATCTAATTGCCGGTCGCTAAAGCCGCCGGGCTGTTTCGTACTCCAGCTCGATGCATGCATCTCGCCGACAAACCAGAGCGGCAGCGCGATATAGTCGGTAACGCCTTCGGCGCGCAAATCGTCGAAGAACGGAAAGCCCCTGCTGGCGGGATCGTCGAGGCGAAACCTCACCTCCCGCTCGGTGTTGTACAGGATCGCGAGCGGGCTGTTTCTGTATTCCGGCGAATCCTGGATATCGAAATCCGCCGCCGTCACCACCACCTCGGTTCCCGGTCGCCAGAAGAAGCCACGGCCGAATACGTCGGGATGCAGCATGCGGATGAAGACACCGACGCGCCAGAGCGGCAATCCCGCCTGCACCAGGCGTTCGCAGGTCTCCGACATCATCCGGGTCGGGGTGGTCGCAGACCTCGCGCCGTCGATCAGCCAGTCCGTCAACTTCTGCAGATCGGAAATGTTCATGACGCCTGCATTTGCGGGGCAACGCTCTGAAACGTCAAGCCGATACAAACGCATTGCGTTTCTCCCTCGTCAGGGCAAAGTTGGCTCGCGGCAACAGACGGACGCGAAAATGCTGAATTCGGAAGCGGAAACGCCAGACCAGATGGCGGAGCGGCGGCGCGCGCTGGAAGCGGCCGATCCGGCGACGCTGCTGCTGGTGCTGGTGCAGCTCACCGGCGAGCGGCACTGGCTGGAGGCGGCGAAGCCCTTCATCCGGGGTCCGATGAACTACCAGGAATTCATGCCCGAACCGCTCCGCGCCGCAGTCCGCGACCGGCTCGCCGAGGTGCTGGCCGGGACGGGACGGGGCGCAGTGGTGCTGCACCGGCCGCTGGACGACGCGCTGTTGCGCGAGATGATGGCGGTGGCAGCCGGCGAGCCGGTGCCCGACGACTATATCGCGATGATGCGCGAGGACCTCACCGGCGACAGCCTGCAGGCGCGAAGCCTGCAATGGCGGTCGCCGCCGGATGCCACCGCGCGCGACAATACCGAGGTCGTCATCATCGGGGCCGGCATGTCGGGACTCTACGCCGGCATCCAGTTGCAGGAGGCCGGCATCCCCTTCGTCATCCTGGAAAAGAACGCTGCCGTCGGCGGCACCTGGTATGAAAACGTCTATCCGGGATGCGGCGTCGATACGCCCAACCACTTCTACTCCTATGCGTTCGAGCCCAATCACCACTGGTCGCATTTCTTTGCCAAGCGCGACGAACTGTGGAGCTATTTCGAGCGGGTTGCCGACAAATACGATCTGCGCAGGCACATCCGGCTCGGTATCGAAGTGCGCGCCGCGCACTATGACGAGCTCAATGCGACCTGGCGGATCCGCGCGCAAGCCGCCGACGGTGCCTGGTCTGCCCTCACCGCCCGCGTGCTGGTTTCCGCGGTCGGCGTGCTCAACCGGCCGAAACTGCCCGATATTGCGGGCCTTGATGCGTTCGCCGGGCCTGCCTTCCACACCGCACAATGGGACCGCCATTTCGACTGGCGCGGCAAGCGCGTGGCGATGATCGGCACCGGCGCCTCCGGCCATCAGGTCGGCCCGAGCATCGCACCGGAGGTCGAACGCCTGATGATCTTCCAGCGCTCGCCGCACTGGGTGGTGCCCAATCCGAACTACCATGAGGGTGTCAGCGAAGGAAAGAAATGGGCGCTCGCCAACATCCCGTTTTATCTGCGCTGGTACCGGTTCCAGTTGTTCTGGGGTTTTGCCGACGGCCTGCACGCCGCGCTGCAGGTCGATCCGGCCTGGCCGCATCCGAACCGCTCGCTCAACGCGCTCAACGAAAAGCACCGGCTGTTCATGGAGCGGCACATGCACAGCGAACTCGGCGACCGTCCTGACCTGCTGGAAAAGGTCATTCCGGACTACCCGGCCTATGGCAAGCGCATCCTGATCGACAATCACTGGTACAGGATGCTCAAGCGTCCCAATGTCGACCTCGTCACCGACCCGATCGATCGCATCGTCCCTGACGGCGTGCGGACCAGCGATGGCGAGGTCTGGCAGGCGGACGCACTGGTGTACGCCACCGGTTTCAAGGTGAGCAAGATGCTGCATCCGATGACCATCATCGGCCGGAACGGGCGTAACCTGCATGACTTCTGGGGGGTGGACGATGCCAAGGCCTATCTCGGCCTTACCGTGCCCGGCTTTCCGAACTTCTTCATGCTGACCGGTCCCAACACCGGCCTCGCCCATGGCGGCAACCAGATCTTCATGACCGAGTGCGGCGTGCGCCACATGATGCTGGCGATCCGCGAACTGGTCGAAGGCGGCCACCGCTCGATCGAATGCCGGCCGGAGGTTTACGAGACCTACAATCGCGAGGTCGATGCCATGCACGCGCGCATGGTTTGGACTCATAAGGGCATGACCAACTGGTACCGAAATCCGCAAGGCCGCGTGTTTGCGATCACGCCGTGGCGGCTGGTGGAATACTGGAAGATGACATCGACCTTCAATCCGCAACAATATCAGATCGGCTGATCCTCTCTTCGCATCCGGCTGACGGCCCAGCGTAGCCCGGATGGAGCGAAAGCGTAATCCGGGAATCGCAACGCGGATGAGGCGGCCCCGGATTTCGCTGCGCTCCATCCGGGCTACGAATTCTCCTCGTCATTGGTGCAGGCCTCTCCTTCGTCATTCCGGGATGCGCCACTTGGCGCAGGCCCGGAATCCATGCCCGCGCCACGGCGCCCCGGAATGACGGGGCGGGCGTGGGGGCCTGGTGCAAGATTTCTGGCGTCATCGCGGCATCAATGCGGCGCGTCTCCATGCCTTGCCAATTTTAGTCTCAAATTTGCCCGCCGACTCAATTCAGTCTGGAGACGGGACATGGCGGGGGCGCGTTCGGCCGTTGCATTGGAGTGTTGTCATGGGAATCAATCATTCGCCGCATCACCGGCAGGGCGGCGTCAGCGAACCCACATTATGGGCTGACGATCCTGCCGACGACGCACCTTCGCTATTCGACGAAGATGCCCTTCGGGGCGACGAACCGGCACTTTGGGGTGAAGAACGTGCCGACGAGATACATTTGCTGCTTGAGGAAAATGCCCGGCTGCGGGGGCTTTTGGCCCAACTGTCGGACATCATCCGTAAAAACGGTGTTGGCGCAACCTAGCGCCGCATCGCAAACGGTGGCTAAGCGCGCCCGACCTGGCCGCGATGGCGCAGAAAATGATCCGCCAGCACGCACGCCATCATGGCTTCGCCGACCGGCACCGCGCGGATGCCGACGCAGGGGTCGTGACGGCCCCTGGTCATGATGTCGGTGTCGGCGCCGCCGCGGTCCACGGTTTGGCGCGGCGACAGAATCGAGGAGGTCGGTTTCACCGCAAAGCGCGCCACCACCGGCTGTCCGGTAGAGATGCCGCCGAGGATGCCGCCGGCCTGGTTGGACAGGAAGCGGACACCGTGGTTGCCGGTCCGCATCTCGTCGGCGTTCTGCTCACCCGACAATTCGGCCGCGCCGAACCCGGCGCCAATCTCGACGCCCTTGACCGCGTTGATGCTCATCAGCGCCGCGGCGATCTCGGCATCGAGCTTGGCATAGATCGGCGCGCCCAACCCTGCCGGCACGCCCTCGGCGACGATCTCGAGCACGGCGCCGATCGAGGAGCCCTGCTTGCGGATGCCGTCGAGATAGCTCTCGAAGAACGCGGCCTTGTCCTTGTCGGGACAGAAAAACGGGTTGCGGGCGATCTCGTCCCAATCCCATTTGTCGCGATCGATCCGGTGCGGCCCCATCTGCACCAGTGCCCCGCGCACAGTCATGCCGGGCACGATCTTGCGGGCGATGGCGCCGGCGGCGACCCGCGTCGCGGTCTCGCGCGCCGAGGAGCGGCCGCCGCCGCGATAATCGCGCAGGCCGTATTTGGCCTGATAGGTGAAATCGGCATGCCCCGGACGAAACTTGTCCTTGATGTCGGAATAATCCTTGGAGCGCTGATCGGTATTCTCGATCAAAAGCGCGATCGGCGTCCCCGTCGTCACCTGCACGCCGGTGTTCGGATGCGCCATCACCCCGGACAGGATCTTCACCAGGTCGGGCTCCTGGCGCTGGGTGGTGAAGCGCGATTGTCCGGGACGGCGGCGATCGAGGTCGTGCTGGACGTCTTCATTGGTCAGCGGCAGCAGCGGCGGGCAGCCATCGACCACGCAGCCGATCGCGATCCCGTGGCTTTCGCCGAAGGTCGTGACCCGAAACATGTGGCCGAACGTGTTGAAGGACATGCCCGAACAATCCGCGCCGCTCTTGAACGTCAACTGCGCGCCTTGTGGTAACGCGCACCGTGGGAGGGGTCAAATGGCGAGAGCAACGCACGCAGGCGCGGCGCGCTCGCTGGGCTCTCTCCCCCCTTGTGGGGGAGAGAGTTGGAGAGGGGGGTATCGCGAGTTCAGTGTCCGTGACTTACCCCCCTCCCTGGCCCTCCCCCACAAGGGGGGAGGGAACGGAGAGGTCCCTCCCCCACTAAGGTGGAGGGAAAGGTCAACCATATTTCGTCATTCCGCCGTCTTTGAACACGTACACCACGCCCTGCCCGATCGGGGTCTCGGCGGCCTCGAGCGGGCTCGCCAGGCCGAGCGCCACCATCAGCGCGCGCATGGTGCCGCCATGGGCGACGGCCACGATGTCGGCCGGCAGCGAATCGAACCATTCCCGCATCCGCAGCGTGACGCTGGCATAGCTCTCGCCCGCCGGCGCGGCGATGCCCCATTTATCGAGATTGCGCGAGGCGAAGGTGGCGGCGTCATGGAGCTGCATTTCCGGCAGCGTCAGCCCCTCCCACTGGCCGTAGCCGATTTCGCGCAGCCGATCGTCGACACTGTAGCCGGCCGCCGGCAGCTTCAGCACTTCGCGCACCAGTTCCATGGTCAGTCGCGCCCGGCCCAGCGGGCTTGCGACATAGGGCAAGGAAGCGGCGGCGTGGCCATCGCGTACCAGCAGGCCGGCCAGGATTTCGCCGGCGGCGACCGCCTGGCTGCGGCCAAGCTCGTTGAGCGGGATATCGCGGGTGCCCTGGAAGCGGCCTGCCGCGTTCCACGCCGTCTCGCCATGACGGACATAGTAAATCGTTCGCGGAGCCATCGAAGCCGGCGTCTATTCCTTCGACGCGCTGCCGAACGCAATGTCTGGCGCCTCCGGACGCTTCATGCCAACCACGTGATAGCCGGAATCGACATGGTGCACCTCGCCGGTCACGCCGCGCGACAAGTCCGACAGCAGATAGAGCGCGCTGTCGCCGACTTCCTCGATGGTCACGTTGCGGCGCATCGGCGCGTTGACTTCGTTCCACTTCAGGAGAAAGCGGGAGTCGGCAATGCCGGCAAACGCCAGCGTCTTGATCGGCCCGGCTGAAATAGCGTTGACGCGGATGTTCTTCTCGCCGAGATCGGCGGCGAGATAGCGAACGCTCGCCTCCAGCGCCGCTTTGGCAACACCCATCACGTTGTAATGCGGCATCCATTTCTCGGCGCCGTAATAGGTCAGCGTCAGGATCGAACCGCCATCGGTCAACAGCTTCTCGGCGCGCTGCGCGATCGAGGTCAGCGAGTAGCAGGAGATCAGCATGGTCTTGGTGAAATGGTCGGCGGTGGTTTCGAGATAGCGGCCGTCGAGCTGGTCCTTGTCGGAGAACGCGATCGCGTGGACCACAAAGTCGATCTTGCCCCACTTCTCCTTCAGCACGGCGAACACCGCGTCGATGCTGGAAAAATCGGTGACGTCGCAATGGCCGAGCAGAACGGCGCCAAGCTCCGCCGCCAGCGGCTCGACCCGCTTCTTCAAGGCATCGCCCTGCCAGGTGAGCGCGATCTCGGCTCCGGCGCTGTGGCACGCCTTGGCGATGCCCCAGGCGATCGAGCGGTTGTTGGCGACGCCGAGAATCACTCCGCGCTTGCCCTGCATCAACCCTGAACCTTGCGACATTCGACTTCCCATCGAGCTTGATCCGCTGTTGGAGGTACACCAGCCGTTCCGGCCGGTACAGCCCCAATCCACCCAGATCCGGCCCGTTCCGCCGCACCCCCCGACAGCCGGAATAGCCGTGCATTTTCGGGGTTATGTTGTGCGAGACGTCCGCATCGCTGGTACGATTGAAGGCCGGCCGGCAAACCCTGGGATCGAGCTTCAATGACCGCGTTTCGTGAGAGTGTCGAAGCCATGATTCCGGCGCTGCGCCGGTACGCGCGTGCGCTCGCGCGCGATGCGGATGTCGCCGACGATCTGGTGCAGGACACGCTGGTACGGGCGCTGCGTTCGGAACGGCTGTTTCTCGGTGGTGACGTCCGGAGCTGGCTCTACACCATCCTGACCAACCTCAACAAGAATCGCCGGCGCTCGCTCGCCCGGCGGCCGCAATTCATGCCGCTGCTCGACAACAATCCCGACGCCAGCGGGACCGAAGCGGAAGGCCGCGACATCGCCCGCGCGCTGGCGACCCTGGTCGAGGAGCAGCGCGCGGTGCTGCTGCTGGTGATGCTGGAAGGATTGAGCTACCGCGAGGTCGCCGACATTCAGGGCGTGCCGATCGGCACCGTGATGTCCCGCCTCGCCCGCGCCCGCGCCCATGTGAAGGCGGTACTCGAGGGCGAGCGCCCGGCGCTGCGTCGGGTGAAATGATGGCAGGCAAAATGCGTATGGACGTGACGAAAATGAATGTAACGGACAGCGGACGCGATCGTTGTTGGCGAGTTCGGGTCGCGCAGGTTTTTAATCGCTCGCCGGCAGCGACAGGCAGATCGCCGCCGGCGGCTGGACGATTTTCGATCGAGACTGGACAACGACAATGACCGACCGGAAAATTCCCGTTACCGAAGACGAATTGCACGCCTACGTCGACAGCGAACTGCCGCCGGAGCGGCGCGGCGATGTCGAAGCATGGCTCGCCGCGCATCCCGACGATGCCGAGCGGGTGCAATCGTGGCGGGCGATGGCGGAAGCGCTGCATGCGCGCTACGATTCCGTGGCCGACGAGGCGGTGCCGAAGCGGCTGGAGATCGAGCGGCTGGTGCGGCGGCCGCGGAAGTGGATCTACGGCGCGGTAGCCGCGACGCTGGCGGCGTTCGTCTGCGGCGGCGGCGTCGGCTGGCTGGCACGCGGCGCGCTCGCTTCGCCGTCGGTATTCCAGAATTTCACGCTGGATGCGCTGGATGCGCACCGGCTTTATGTGGTCGAGGTGCGTCACCCGGTCGAGGTGCCGGGAAGCGAGCGCGCCCATCTCCAGCAATGGCTGACCAAGCGCTGCGGCTGGGATGTCCGGGCGCCGGAATTGGGCGCGACAGGGCTGAAGCTGGTGGGCGGGCGGCTGTTGCCCGGCCCGACCGGACCCGCCTCGTTCCTGATGTATGAGAGCGCATCGGGAGAGCGCTTTACGGTCTACACCGCCCGGGCGGCCACCAAGACGACCCAGATGCGCTATGCCAGACAGGACGGTGACGGGGCGCTGTTCTGGGCCGACCGCGGCGTCGGCTATGTGGTGAGCGGCGGCAGCGACCGCGACAGGCTGATGCAGGTGGCACAAATGGTCTATGAGCAGACCGAAAAAAGCGGTGGCTGAACAAGGTCATGGCGAATGTCCCAATTCCGACATTGAAAATCTGGAATTGGAACATCGGCGCGTCTAAATATCGCACCGGATGTTATCGCGAGAATGTGAAGCGTTCGATCCGCCGATCGACGCAAGCGGCCTCGATCGGGGTTTAGTACCGCGCTGGTCCCCCTTTCGAGGCCGCACCTTTTTTTTTGGGCGGTGTGAAGCGATCAGCCGAGATCGCTGCGCGGATTGTAAGGGTGTCCGTCGCGCCACTTTTGCATCAATGCTTCAAGGTCGCTGTGGTTCCCGTCCGGTAACATGATACGGGTAGTAAAGAACAGATCACCGGCGGCCCCGCCCGCTTTCGGCAGTCCCTTGCCTTTGAGGCGGAAGGTGCGGCCGCTCGACGTGTTCTTCGGGATCGACAATTCGACCGCGCCGCCCAGCGTCGGAACCCGGACCTTGCCGCCCAGCACGGCCTCGTAGAGCGTGATCGGCAGATCAACCCGCAGATCGGTGCCGTCGACCTTGAAGAAAGCGTGTGGCGCGACGCTGACGGTGATCAGGAGATCGCCGGGCGGATGGCCGGGCGCGGTCTCGCCCTGCCCCTTCAACCGGATCTGCTGGCCGGCGCTGACACCAGCCGGAATCTTGACATTCAGTTCCTTGCCGGTCGGCAACCGGACGCGCTTCTCGACGCCGTTGACTGCTTCTTCAAGCGAGACCGTCATCGCGACATTGAGATCGAGATCGAGCGCAATCCCGCCCGGATCGAACTCGAAGCTGGTGCCGGCACCCGGCCGGGCACCGCCGCGGCCCGCACCGCTAAACATGCTGTTAAGGATGTCCTCGAAGCCGCCACCGCCGCCAAGGCCGGCGCCGCCGGTGCGAAAGGTATGCGTTTCGAACCCGCCGCCCGGAGAAGTACGGCGTGCGCGCGGGTCGCCGCCCGGAAAGCCGCCGCCCGGAAAGCCCTGGAAGCGCGGCTTGCCTTCAGCATCGATCTCGCCGCGATC
>JBDTKD010000494.1:0-6494 GCA_039935515.1 Bradyrhizobium sp. | reverse complement strand
TCGCTCCTTCCTGGGTGATAGGCATCGAAGGCGCTGCCTCAGGCTCGACCTTGAAGGGCTCGACGAACGTAGCACTCCCGCTCGGCAATCCCGACGCGGCGCTGGTGCAGGCCAAGACCGACTTCCTTACCAGCGTAACCGCGCGGTTGGGCTACGTGGCACTCGATAATATGCTGCTCTTCGCCAGAGGCGGCGTCGCCATGGCGGCAGACCGATACGATGTCACCGGCTCATTCGCCGGCACTCCGTTCGGCTTCGAGGGACTGGAAAATCGCTTTGGCTGGATCGTGGGAGGCGGCCTGGAATGGGCGTTTTCGCCACATTGGTCCACCAGCATTGAATACGACTATTACCAGTTCGGAAATCGAACGGTCACGATGTCCGACCCGACTAATGTTTTCCTCGGAGGCGTGGATGTCAGGCAGAACATTCAGGTCGTCAAGGTTGGACTGAACTTTCGCGTCGGGGCGAACGGGTGGTGATGTCCGAAAGGTTCGCAGCAAAGCGGTTACTGTCTCGTCGAGCAATCGGCCTGCGCGCGGCTCTGCCGGCAGCATTGCTGACGGCAATTTTCATCGTCGCGGGTCACGCCGAGGAAAGAGGCCAAGCGGCAAGGGGAGGACTAGAAGCCAAACTGGAATATTGCAAGACCTGCCACGGGCTTCAGGGACAAGGCTATATGGGATATTTTCCCATGCCGCGATTGGCGGGACAGCAACCCGACTACATCGAGGCTCAGTTGCGGGCCTTTATCGAGCGCAGGCGAACCAACCCGATCATGTTCAACGTCGCGCACGTTCTCAGTCCGTCGATGCTGACGGCGCTGGCAACGCATTTCAAGACTCTCGATCCCAGGCCATTTGGCGGAGCGCCAAGGGGATCATTGTCCGAGGGCAAAAAAATCTTCCAAGAGGGGCTTCCGGAAGCCAACGTTCCTGCCTGCTCCGCCTGCCATGGCATGGACGGCAAAGGCCAAAATGAAATTCCGCGCCTGGCGGGTCAGCTCTACGCGTACACCGTAGGCCAGTTGACGGGCTGGAAGAAGGAGCGAGGTCAGGGTTCGGCGGTTGATACATCCGCCATCATGGCGCCGACGGCGCACAACTTGACGAGATCGCAGGTTGAAGCTGTGGCGGCCTATGTGAGTTATCTGCAGTGAGGGCTAGCGATTACACATCACCGCCTCGACGGCCGCAAAAAGCGCGAGAGCTTGCGGTCATGAAGCGTATCGGGATACGAATAGCGATCCTGGCGATCGTCGCCTCTGCCGTTCCCTCATGGGCTGGTGGCGCAGACGGCGCCAGCGTCGGCAATTGCACCTGGTGCCACGGAGGATCGGGGCAAGGCTATATGGTAGCGCCACGATTGGCTGGACAGAGGCCGCAATATATCGAGAGCCAGCTTCGGAGTCTCCGCGAGCACACCCGAGACAATCCATTTTCGCGACAGTACATGTGGGGCGCAGTGGGGGCGCTGGACCCGGACGCGGCGCGCGAACTGGCAATCTATTTTGCAAAGATCGCACCCAAGGCCGCCAATGATGGCGACAGCGATCTCGCGGCGCGTGGAAGAACAATCTACATGGACGGAATTCCGGAAGCCAATATCGTTTCGTGCTATGCCTGCCATGGACCGGACGCCGAGGGCGTGAGAGACATTCCTCGTCTGGGTGGACTAGCTTATTTCTACCTGAAAAGCCGACTCGAGCAATGGGGCCAAGGATATCATTCGGGCGCGGGGTCTCCGATGCCGATGGTCGCAAGCCACCTCGGCCCGAACGAAATTGAGGCGCTCGCCTCATACCTCAGCTTTGTCAAATAAATTGCAAGTCGGTCCCCCGGGGACTTGATCGGGTTGTGGCGTCGATCGCCAGGAAATTTTCGTTCCGAGGCACATATCGTTCATCGCGTCCGGCGGGATAGTTCAGCGTTGATCGCCCTCTCGTCCAGCCAATGCTGGACTATCACCGATACCGTCGGGCAGTTGAAGTGCGGTAAATGTGCAGGTACGCGCGTACATTTTGAGCATCCGGGCATGGCAGTAGACGAATCTTGTGTCTAAACCTAGCCATCGGCAAGGCGAGCAATTTGACTTGGATCAACTGCCAGCGGAGCAAAGTCGCCAAGCCGGGTGCAGCCTTACAATGTCTTTTCTGGGGACGCCGTTTATTCGATTACCGGAAACATTTTCCGATTTCCCGCGCGTTCGTCAGCCGCTGGGCGGCGGTCTAATTCTTAGATTTTTCCATTGCCTCACACTCAGGGCACGTACCGTCTGCGGCTTGGTCTAGTTGACGTTCGATTTCTTCGTGCAGAATTTCCCGGCCCCATGTCGAGCCGTCGCTTTTAACGATGTTACTGGCGCGAAGGTAGGCATGTCTTTCCTGAGCGTTATCGCCCACCCGGATCGTTACATGTTCGTGGAACGGGCAGACCGCTATCGCGCGCGTGGTCGCTAGCGCGTATCGAACTACGGAAGAGAGATCGTCGGTCGAGTCAGAGAAGGACATAAAAGTCTCTTTAGCCGGCGAGGCCCGGCAGAGGGTTGCCGGGCCTCTCACAAGAACCGCGATGACACCCCTCCGTGTCGTTCGGCCAATGCTCAAGCCACGATAGGCCGGAGCTAGTCGCTCACATTGATTTGGCGCAATCTAACTGAAACGGAATAAGTCAGGCATTCGCGCAGCGCGACTTTCCCAGCGGCAATGAACAAGAGCAAAAAAGAGATGGGCCGTCCCCCCTCGCAGCGTGTAGCGCGGTTCGATAGCCAGCCAAACTTGCTCGCCAGCCAGTCCACGGTCTCGGCTTTGATTTGGATCAGAAAGTTTTCGTGGCTGACGATTAGGTTTGGCTTGGCTGGTTTGCAAAGGCGACGCCAATGAAACGTTATGTAGTGAAATTTTATAAGGAAGTCATGGGTGACAACGGCCAAAGGGCCGAAATCTGCCAAGGAGAGTGCCAAGTCGACGCGGCGAGTACTCTTGCTGCTGTCGAGCAGGGCAAGCGTGCATTTCGTGATCAAGCACGAATTCCACATTGGTCGCTCCATGCGGACCGTATCAGCGTGGCCGAGACTGAATTTCCGTCGTAGACGAGCCGGGGTTTTTATTTCTTCAAAAATCTCCGGCGCCCGCTGCTCTTTCGACTTTGACCTAAGATCGCTCCACTTGCCAACTGTTCTTCGAAATAATTTAGTCGTCTTGAGCTAGATCAAGTCCTTCTGGGTAATCAGGGACAGGATACGTTTCGACTTTTTCTAAACCCAGGAGAGAACAGATGAGCCTTCCGAGATTGTGGACTATAAGCCAAGAGCTGGACCCAGTCCGAGCGATGCGGCGCGAAATGGAAAATGCATTTCGTGCTTTCGATCAAAAACCGTCGTCTCCGGAAATTGGGGCTGGCGCGCCAGCAATCAGCGTGGCGGAAACGAATGACGTCTTCGAAGTGACAGCCGAACTTCCCGGCGTGGACGAGAAGGATATCAACGTCAGCCTTGACGACAACCAACTGGTCATTTCGGGCGAGAAAAAGGCGGAGAGCACGAAAGAAGAAAAGGACTGGCATGTCGAGGAGCGCAGCTACGGTTCATTCTATCGATCGATGTCGTTGCCTTTCGAGCCCGAAGAGGGAGCCGTCGAAGCTCACTTCGACAAGGGCGTGCTGCATCTTACTATCAAGAAGCCCGCTAAGGCCGTGAAGACCACCAAAACGATTGATATCAAGACGGGCGCCCCGCCGAGCGCGAGCCCCATATCGAACAAGGCCGCTGCACCGAGCAAGGCCGCTTAGTCCAGCACGGTCGCCGCAAGAACCCGGTGACCCGAACTAAAAAAGAGACAGTTCGGGTTTCCGGATTTTGTTGCTTGACGTCATTTGATACAGTGGCCGATTCACGAGAATGAGCAAAGATATGACTGATAAACAGCAGAATGCGATTGCCCCGCAGCGACTAATGACATCCTCCAGACCCAACAGCAATCAGATAGCTGAGGAGCGCCGGGTTCAAGATGCATTGGAAGACGACGAAGTTCGAGAGGCATTAAAGCTTTTGCATGCACGCGGCAAGAATCCACGCGACGAGGTGGTTTAACTTTCAACCACAACATCCCGAAAGCAACGGACGGTTCGGAACTTGGCGGAAAAGCTGTCCATCACGGCATCACCTTAGCCAAGCGGGTCGATGCAAAGCCACCGTGCCAAGAGTCTAGGCGCTTTTTCATTACGTCCACGGTCGATACGCAGACGATCGACGACACGCCGGCTCGGTACAAGGTGTGCATTCGCCGTTCTCATTGACCGAGTACCGGCTTCCGCTTCTCTGAAAGTAGCGAGCCGAGACTGCGTCCCCACCAAGCAGTGCTGATCGCGCCCGGTCTCTGGCTCGCGTCTCCGAAAAACGGGAATATTTCAAATGTAGGCCGGAGACCAGGGGCGATTTCGCTCCCAAGTTGTTCAAATTTGTAGCATAGAGACGGACGTCTAATTTACACAAGACCGCAATTGGCGGGCACTTGTTGAATTCTAAGGCTCTCGATCTCTAGTTTAGTGATTCGAACCTCCGTATGGTGGAATCGAAATCCACTACGCCCCTGCCTCGCGACCCAACCAGCAACTATCTTGCTCAGAATTGACTGGCTTTCGTGCTGGATCGGAGCGTTGCTGTGGTGACCTGGACCGGCTGAGGCGGGCTTCGGGGTCCTGCCCTGCCGAGTGATTTTACTCGGGCGGGGCTTAGGTGGTGCGGCGGATGGCGTCGCGCAAACCTCAGAGGACCTCATGACCAGACCCAAATCGAAGTCAAAGGCTACAGCCCGATCAACCGCCCGAAGGACCGCCAAGCCCGCCTCGCGCAAGCGACCGGCAGTATCATCAAAGCCAGCCGCGGGACCCGATACCAAGCATGCCCGCATCATCGCGATGCTGAGGAAGCCCGCTGGTGCTACGATCGCAGCGATCATGGCTGTAACGGGTTGGCAGCAGCATTCGGTGCGCGGCTTCCTCGCTGGCGTCGTCCGCAAGAACCTCGGGCTGAATCTCCTTTCAGATCAAACGGACAAGGGGCGGATCTATCGCATCAAGGATGGCAAGGCCTCGCCTGTAGCTTCGGACCGGACCCAGCAGGCGGTCTGAAGCGATGCGGAAAAAACGTCGCAACGGCTCAACCAAAGGGTCCATTGAAGACGAGATCGCGCATTTGCGTGGTCTCGATCTCGGCGGAATACGCGCCCGCTGGCAGAGCGTCTTTCAGAGGCGGGCCCCCGCTCATCTGACACGACATCTGTTGTTTTCGGTCATCGCGTATCGGCTCCAGGCCGATCGATTTGGCGATCTCGATCAGGCAACCAGGCAAGTGCTGGATCAAACAGTTCCGAAAGAAACAGGGTCGGCAATGTCGACCCGTCTGGCCAGCTTCGACCAGAAGCGAACCGAACTCTCACCCGGCACAATCTTGGTCCGGGAGTGGGATCGACAGTCGCAGCGGGTGAGCGTGACGGCCGACGGCTTTGCCTGGAACGGCCAGACCTATGACAGCTTGTCCAAGGTTGCCTTCGCTATCACCGGCACCAAATGGAACGGTCCGCGCTTCTTTGGTCTAAGGGACAAGGGGGATCGGTCGGTCATGGAGGTCCGGTCATGAAGACCCCTTCCGTAAAGCCGGTCCGTTGCGCGATCTATACAAGAGTCTCTACCGAGCACGGACTCGACCAGGAGTTCAACTCGCTGGACGCGCAACACGATGCCGCCTCGGCCTATATCAAAAGCCAGACCCATGCCGGCTGGACCCTGATCCGGTCCCGATATGACGATGGCGGATACTCGGGCGGGTCAACCGACCGTCCCGACCTGCAGAGGCTGTTGGAAGATATCCGAGCCCGGAAGATTGACGTCATCGTCGTCTATAAGGTTGACCGCCTGACGAGGTCCCTTGCTGACTTCGCCAAGCTGGTTGAGCTGTTCGATGCCCATGGCGTCTCATTTGTCTCGGTCACCCAACAATTCAACACCACGACCTCGATGGGGCGGCTTACACTCAACGTGCTGCTGTCCTTTGCACAGTTCGAGCGGGAGGTCACCTCCGAGCGAATCCGCGATAAGATCGCGGCCTCCAAGCGCAAGGGCCTGTGGGTCGGAGGTAACCTTCCCCTCGGCTATAAGATGGCCGACGGCAAGATTGCCATCGTCGAAGAAGAAGCTGAACTGGTCAGATCGATCTTCCGGCGCTACCTCCAACTTGGCAGTGTCAACGAACTGGTACGGGATCTTAAAGAGCGGAATATCCGAACCAAAAGCAGGTTGCTCTCCACCGGAGCGACCCGCGGCGGAATCCCGTTCGGCCGTGGCGCGCTGTACTATCTGCTGGGTAATCACTTCTATATCGGCGAGGTCAAATACAAGAATGAGATTTTACCCGGCGAGCAGCCTCCGATCATGGATCGCGCACTGTTTGAGGCGGTCCGGCAGAAATCCCTAGCCCAATGGTCACACCGCACTGTC
>JBDTKD010000493.1:0-7857 GCA_039935515.1 Bradyrhizobium sp. | reverse complement strand
AGCCCTCGGGTCACGCCTTCGGCGTGCCCAAGGATAAACTCCGCGCAATCCGGGATTCGCGATGCGGATGGATGGCCCCGGATTTCGCTCCGCTCCATCCGGGCTACGGTGACGACGCCGCCGGCTTTCGTTCAGATCAGCGAGGCCACTTTTTCCAGGCCGATGAGGCGGGCGAGCGTGCGCACTTCGCGCTTCTGGTCCTCGCGCAGCTGAAACAGCAGCGGCATCGCGGCCGATTTCAACTGCTGCACTTCCGCGGAATCAGGATCGATCGGCGCGCTGGTGGCGTGCGGGCCGGCCTGGCGGGCGGCGTGAATCTTCCGCGCCACGGCGCGCAAGGCGGTTTCCACCGCCGGCCAATAGGATTCCTGTTCGGGGGAAAGTCGCAGCCGCTCCTTGATGGTGGCGATCTGGGCGTCGCTGAGTAGCGCATAAGGTTTCTGCGGCGGCGGCGACGGCTTGGTCACCAGCTTCGGCTTTGCAGCCTCCGGCACGTCCACCGGGGCGGCGGCCGCGGCCGGCTTCGGCGGCTCGATACCGGCGGTCGTGCTGGCGAAGGCGAGCCGCAGCGACTGGGTCGGATCGGCAGCTGGTGGCTGGGGCTCGAACGCGGCCAGCGCCAGGGTAGCCGCGACCCGCAGCCGGTCCTTCTTGGCGGCCTTGTTCGAAACCGGCTCCTGAATCTCCGGCGGGGCCGCCGCCAATTGGGGCTCCGGCTGGGCGTTGTGGGCCAGAATGCTGGTGACGGCCGCGCCGGCGACGAGCAGGCAGGTGAGCGCGGCGATGGTGATTGCACGGGTCAAGCCGTTCTCCATTTCCGCCCTCGACCGACGGTCAGTCTCTCGAAAACTGGATGGTAATTAAGGCTTAACCGTGCCGCCACGGCGGCCTCGGCGGTGAATTTGAGCGGCAAGGGGCGGCCCGGGCGGTGAATCAGGCGGCGAGATCGTAGGCGTCCTGGATATCGGCGACGATATCGGAGGCTTCCCACAGGGCATCGGGGGTGACCGACTGCAGGCTGATGGTCCAGTTGCCGCCTTTGCGGGTACGGGGCGTGCTGACGATGTCGAATTGCACGCCGCGGCACAGCGGATGCCGCCGGAGCGCATCGGCGACCCGGGTCCTGATCTCGTCGATTGTGGCCGGCGTTTTGGTAACGAAGCTCTCCGTATCCATGTCGCATCTCCCCTCGCGGCGATGCCGCGCGCGCCGCCCGAGCGGCGCTGGCCGGGGCGATTGTTGGGGCGAATTTGGTTAATGGCGCGTTAATGCAATGGCGCGCTGGTCGCGTCTCGTCGTTCGCGGGCCATGAGGGTCTCAGTCCTCATCCAGAGGAGCAGCGCGAAGCGATGCGTCTCGAAGGATGAAGCCGAGGGCCTCGTGGTTCGAGACGCCGCGCAAGGCGCGGCTCCTCACCATGAGGGTCTCCGTCCTCATCCTCCGGCTCTCAGCCGAGCAATTGATCGAGCCGGTCGCGCAACTGATCCTGTTGATAGGGTTTTGCCAGCCGCGGCAGTTCGAGCTGGGCCCCTTCGGGGAGCTCGGCGTAACCGGTCGCGAGCAGGATCGGCAGCGAGGGCCGCAGCTGCCGCGACGCTGCCGCGAGTTCGATCCCGGTCATGCCGGGCATCACATGATCCGTCATCAACAGGTCGATCGGCTGTTCGCTGCTGATGATGTCAAGCGCGTGCCGGCCGGAACTGGCGCCGATCACCCGGTGACCGAGATCTTCCAGCATTTCCGTGGTCGACATCGCGATCAGCGGATCGTCGTCGACGAACAATATTACCGCGGAGCGCTTGGTCTTGTGCGGTCGCGGCATGGGAGTTTCGACCGCCGCCGCCGCGGTTGCCACCGGCAGCACCAGCGTCGCAGTGGTGCCCTTTCCCTCCGTGCTCGAGAGCTGCAGCGCGCCACCGAGCTGGACCGCCAGTCCATGCACCATCGACAGGCCAAGTCCGGTGCCCTTGCCGAGCGGCTTCGACGAGAAGAACGGCTCGACCGCCCGTTTCAGGGTCTCCGGCGACATGCCGGTGCCGGTATCGATCACCGATAATTTGAGGTAGCGGCCGGACTTCAACTGCGGATCGCTGCCGGCCTTATATTGACAGACCCCGATATCGATCATGCCGCCATCCGGCATGGCGTCGCGCGCGTTGATCGCCAGATTGAGCACGGCGAGCTCGAGCTGGTTGGCATCGGCCCGCGCCGGCGGCAGCCCTTCCGGAAGATCGAGCCGCAGCGCGACGCGCGGTCCGAGCGAGCGTTCCAACAGGTCGATCATGCCCTGGATCAGGGCGCGCAGATCGACCGGCACCGCGCGCAAATCCTGCTGTCGGGCGAACGCCAGCAGGCGCTGGGTCAGGGAGGCGCCGCGCTCGGCGCCCTGCAGCGCTCCGTCGACCAGCCGGTGCAGGCGCGGATCGGCTGGCATGCGCTTGCGCAGCAGGTCGAGATTGCCCATCACCGCCATCAGCAGATTGTTGAAATCGTGTGCGACACCGCCGGTGAGCTGGCCGATCGTCTCCATTTTCTGCGCCTGCCGCAGCTGCTCCTGGGCCCGTTCGCGCGCGGCGACTTCCTTCATCAGGTCGGCAGTGCGCTGCTCGACGCGCTGCTCGAGCGTGGCCGTCAGTTGTGCCAGTGCGGTGCGCTCGGCCGCCAGTTGCGCGAGCAGGGCTTCGCGCTCGATTTCGGCGACCTTGCGCGCGGTGATGTCGGAGGAAACGCCGACCAGCGATTTAAGGCTGCCATTGGGCCGGCGCACCGCGCGGGCGCGGACGTCAACCCAGTGCACCGAGCCGTCGGGCCAGATGTTGCGGTATTCGAAATTATAGTCCTGGCCGGATCTGATCGAGCGGTCGAGCGCCCGTTGCCGCCGTGCGCGGTCCTCGGGGTGTACCGCCGCGAGCAGGTCCTGGTACGAAAACGGATCCTGCGGCTGGCGGCCGAAGAATGTCTTGCAGGTGCCCGAGGCTTCGAGTTCGAGCTCCGGAAGGTGCAATTCGAGCGCGCCGAGATGGCTGGCGTTCAATGCCGTCTGCAGCAGGCCTTCGCTTTCGGTGAGGTCTTCCAGAGTGACCCGGGTCTGGTATTGGCGGCGGCGGCCTCTGATCGCGGAGGCGACAATGCTCACCAGCGTGGTCGGGTGAAACGGGCACTCGATGAAGGTGACGTTGCCGAGAATCTGCCCGAGCTGGGCGGCGTCCGGATTTCGCTGGGGGCCGCCGCCCTGATGGGTGAGCAGCACGATCGGAAAATCCGACCATGGCGGCTGGCCGTTGAGCCAGTTGACGAGGCCGCGCAGATCCGCGGTCTTGATCGCCTCGTCGGCGATCACGGCAACGCCAGCGCCGCTCTCGATCTCGTGGATCATGGCCGCGAGGTCGGCGCACACATTGGCGACGTAGCCGGCTTCCCGGATCAGCGCGGCGGCGATCGCGGCGTCCCGCCCCGTCGGCGCGAGAATGACGGCGCGCTCGGACGATGCGCCCGGTTTCACGAACCCTGCCCTTCCAGCAGCGGCCTCGCGCCGCCGACAAAGGTCGGCACGCCCCGCAGCACGCCATCGAAATTGTCGAGCGGCGCGCCGATGATGAGACCGCGCCGGTCGATGCGATATTCCCCTATCGCCGACTCTTGCACGCCGGTACGTTTCTTGATGATGGAAATCGCGCGTTTGACGCTTCCCGCTGCCTCGGAGTAACGCAACAGGATCATTGGGTCGACGGACGTTTCGACGGCATTCATGGGACCCCCCCTAACCCGGACCAAACCTTTGTGGCCCCAAACGGTTCCAAAAATGTGGAACTGTCTTGGCGGAAAGACTTCGGGCCGCCGCGCGCCAGGCCGCGGCCAGCGGCTGGAAGTCGGCCGGTTCCGTGGCATTCGGCGTTCGCCCCCCGGGGCGGACCAGTCGTTGCCGTCACCGCGGTTCGATCACCAGGCTTTGCACCGCGCGTCCGAAATAGCCGCGCTGGTCGGCCAGCCGCGCCATGGCGAGGCCGGCGCCGTCGGGACCGATCCAGGATTCCGCATCGAGCAGGATCCACGCCCCGACCGGCGGCCGGGCCATGCTGACGGTGAGTCGGCATTGATGAAGGTCCATTTCCGGAAATCCAGCACGGCTGAGGTGCCGTTGCAAAAATCCGCGGCAACCACCGCGCGCATGGCCTGCGAGACCTGAGCCCCCTCGACCAGCGGACGGTCGACCCGGTACCAGATTGCGCCCGGACCGGGCACGCCAAACCGGCCGCGGGCCGCGCGCATGGAAATTCCCGTGACAAAAGGGCTGCCGGAAAAATCCGGCTGCTCGACCCGCGCCTGATCGGGCCACGGCAGTTCGACCGGCAACTCCGCCACTTCCGGCGGCAGCGCCAGCGCCCGGGTCTTGACCTTGAGCACGGTCGCGCCGACCACAACGAGATTCCCCGCCCGCAGCCTGACCGCGCAAAGCTGGATCTTGCGGCCCTCGCGCAGCACTTCGGTTTCAATCGTCAACGGCGCGATCGGCACCGGCCGCATCAGGTCGATGGTGATGCGCGCGATGGTCATCGGCGCCGGCGTCGGGATCGCTTCGGCCGCCCACACCACGAGCGCCGCCGGCGCCGAGCCGTGCTGCATGTCGGGCGCCCACGGACCGGCGGCATCGGGACTAGTGAGGACGCGGTTGCCGTCGACGCGATAGATGGCGTCCATCAGCACGCTCGCATCATCGCGGCCGGGGCCGAACAGGTGTGGCGGAGCATCACAGCGCCGGGTCGACCGCTTCGGCATATTCCTGTCTGAACCGCGCGATCAGTTCGGCGGCCGGCACGATCTTGCCGACGCTGCCGACCCCCTGTCCGCTGCCCCAGATTTCCTTCCAGGCCTTCGGCTTGGCGCGCTCGCCGGAGGCGTCGGTGCCAAAGCTCATTTTCGTGGCGTCGGACTCCGGAAGATTGTCGGGGTCCATTCCGGCCGCGACGATCGACGGCTTCAGGTAATTGCCATGCACGCCGGTGAACAGGTTGGAATAGACGATATCCTCCGCCGTCGAGGTGGTGATCATCTGCTTGTAGCCCTCCGCCGCATTGGCCTCGGAGGTGGCGATGAAGGCGGAGCCGATATAGGCGAAGTCGGCGCCGAGCAGCCGCGCGGCGCGGATCGCGCGGCCGTTGCCGATCGCGCCCGACAGCGCGATCGGTCCATCGAACCATTGCCGGGTCTCGGCCACGAAGGCGAACGGCGAAATCTCGCCGGCATGGCCGCCGGCGCCGGCCGAGACCAGGATCAGGCCGTCGGCGCCCTTCTCGATCGCCTTGTGGGCGAATTTCTGATTGATGACGTCGTGGAAGACGATGCCGCCCCAGCGATGCGCGGTCTGATTGAGCTCTTCGCGCGCGCCGAGCGAGGTGATGATGATCGGCACCCGGTGCTTCTCGCACAGCGCCAGATCCTGCTCGAGCCGATTGTTCGACCGATGCACGATCTGGTTCACCGCGAACGGCGCCGACGGCCGCTCGGGATGCGCCTGGTCATATGCCGCAAGTTCCTGCCTGATCCGCGTCAGCCATTCGTCGAGCAGCGCCGGCGGCCGCGCGTTCAGCGCCGGAAACGATCCGACGATTCCCGCCTTGCACTGCGCGATCACGAGATCGGGCACGGAGATGATGAACAGCGGTGCACCGATCACCGGAATCGACAGGCGGCCCTTGAACAAGGCAGGCATGGACATTCGCAAAGATCCTTCCGGTTATTTCGCAGGAGCGGCGAGGCCTCGGTTTTAAGGATGCCCGACATCATACCAAGAAGGCAATCGCGACCAGAAAGCGGTGCTACCGGCATAGCGCGCTGGTAACATAGGTGTCGGTCCGGCAATCGCCCGGCTTTCGGGTCCGGCCCGGGATCAGCACCTTGGCCGAGCAGGTCTCGGCCGAGTCGGAGGCAAGGCTTTTGCCCTCCTTGAAACCCTTGGCCTGGCACAATTTATCGGATGCGGCCTTGCAGTCCGGCGCGCCGTTTGCCGACACCGGGCAGATCATGCGCCCGGTGACGATCAAAGGCCTGGTCAGGCGCGAGAAGGTGTCGGCCGCATCCCTGGCGCGGGCGTTGATGTCGTCGATGGTCTCACTCGGACTTTTCAGCGTTGGCAGCTTTTCGAACATCTTGCCGATTTGGTTGATCAGGCCGGGATTTTCCTCCCGCGCGGGTGCTGCGGGCGCGCCTTGCGGCGGCGCCGGCTGGTCCGGTGCGGCCGGTCCGCTCTGGGCAGTTGGTGCAGGCGGCGGCACGGCCTGCGGCCACGCGGCACCGATGGCAGCCGCCAGCATCAGCAGCGCCGCGCCCGCGGTCGCAGCCGCCGTGCGGACTCGCGCGATGAAATGAGGCGATCGGTCAGGCATGTGATGAGCGTAACCCGAAGCCGCCGGCTGGCAAAGCCGCCCGGAATGCCTTCACAGCATCCGAAACGCGATGACGAAGCCGAGCACGAGCACGCCGACGCCGATCGCCACCCACAGCGCCAGATGCCGCTCGATCCTGACCCGGATCCATTCGCCGTAGCGATTGAGCAGGACCGCGACGATAAAGAACCGCAGGCCGCGGGCAATGATCGAGCACAGCACGAACAGCCAGACATTGTAGCCGGCAAAGCCGGAGGCGATGGTCACGAGCTTGTAGGGGATCGGCGTCAGGCCCTTGCCGATGATGATCAACGCGCCCCATTGCGCATAGGAAGCCCGGAAGCCCTCCACCTTGTCGGCAAGGCCATAAAGGTTGATCAGCCAATGCCCGACCGAATCATACAACAGCGCGCCGATGGCATAGCCGAGCATGCCGCCCAGCACCGACATCGCGGTGCAGATGCCGGCATAGAGCCAGGCCCGCTGCGGCCGCGCCAGCGACATCGGGATCAGCATCACATCGGGCGGCACCGGGAAGAACGAGCTTTCGGCGAACGCCACCGCTCCCATGATCCAGAGCGCATAGGGCTTGTGGGCGGCGTCAATGCACCAGTCGTAAATTCGTCTCAGCATGGCGCGATGAACCACCATGACGCGGATTTGTCCATGCTGGCAAAAGGAGAAAACCGGAAAGTGTCAGTGGCGTTCGCGAAGACCGCGGCCAGCGAGCGCGACAATTGGTCGCCGCGCCACCCGCGACGGCGATGCCTTCGGCATTTTCACCGCCGATTTCGGCAGCTTCTCGGCGATTCCGAGCAGGTGCTCGCGCCGCTCCATCTCGCGCCAGACGTCGTCCGGCTCGACGCCGGCCGCCGCCCACAAAACCGTGAGATTGTAGAGAAGATCGGCGCTCTCGCGCACCACCGCATCCGGCTTGCCGTTAACCGCGTCGATCACGACTTCGATGGCTTCCTCGGCGAGTTTCTTCGCCATTTTGGCCGGGCCGCGCTGAAACAGCCGGGCGGTTCGCGAAACCGCCGGATCGAGATCCTTGGCCGCGATCACCGCAACGTAAAGCCGCTCGAGCGAATCACTCATCGTTCCATATTTAATCCAAACTCATCGCCGGCGTGTTAACGGCCAGATGATAAAACAATCAATCGGCCGGCCCAGGGAGCCGCCCGGGACCGCGAACGGGCAAGCGGCGGCCAAATCGCCAGGCCGGGCGCTATATCTCGGCGGTGTCCCTGCTTAGAATGCCGGCCGGAACGCTTCGTTCCGCGGACCCCCGGCATGTCCCTGCTTCGCCTGTACGCGCGCGTCCTCGAGCTGCTCGGCAAGGAGGCGCGGCTGGGATGGATTCTGGCCGGCGCCAACCTGCTGCTGGCCGGTGCGCAATTTGCGACCCGGTGCTGTTCGGGCGCATCGTCGACGTGCTCTCCGGAAAGCCCGCCTCCGGCCCGCTCGGCTCATC
>JBDTKD010000492.1:0-3772 GCA_039935515.1 Bradyrhizobium sp. | reverse complement strand
GACGATCTCCGGTGCAACGCTGCTGGCAGGGCTCGCGGCCAGCATCGCATCCGCAATGCGTGCATGAATATCCCTTCGCGAACCTCTGAGAAGCGTAGAATAGGCAGCGTCTTGCACGAGGGCGTGCTTGAACAGGAAGGTCGCGTGGGGAAGCAACCCGTTCTGAAAAATCAGGCCCTTTTCGACAAGCCGCGCAAGCGCGTCCTGAAGGTGGGCGAGAGAATGCTGTGATGTCGCCGCCAGAAGCTCGTAGGAAAATTCGCGTCCAATCGCAGCGCCGAACTGGGCGATCTGCTTGGCGGTCGGTCCCAGGCGGTCGAGGCGTCCGATCAAGGAGGCCTGCAAGGTCGAAGGAACGCGACGGCCCGGTGTCGCCGGAGTTGGCTCGGCCGCCCTTCCTCCAACGGCATTGGCGTCTTCGGCTTCAAGGACAGCTCGTGTCACTTCCTCCAGGAACAGCGGCACGCCATCTGACCGCGCAATGATCTCCCGCACCACCTCCTCCGGCAGCGCACTGACGCGTTCGATCTGCCGCACCAAGGCAATCGAATCCGTTGGCGGCAGCCGCGGCAGCGGTAGCGACGCCACATGCGATTGGCTTGGCCAGGGCGATTGAAACTCGTCGCGGAAGGTGACGATCACCAAGATCGGCAATTGCCGTATCTGACGAATGACGAGATCCAGCCATTCGCGCGAGGTCGGATCGATCCAGTGGGCATCCTCGAAGATCAACAGGACCGGCTGGCGCCTTGCCGCGCCAACCACGCATCGCAAAAGGGCTCCCAGCGTTTTTTCCTTCTTCCGTTGCGGTGAATAGTCCGGCGAATGATCGTCACCCGGCCACGACAGCGCGAGCAGCTCGGCAATCAGGGTGACATCCTCGGCCGCGTCGGAGTTGGACGTAACCAGCGCTTCAATCTTGTTGCGCTTGGTCGCAGGAGCCTCGCCCTGTTCAAAGCCCGCCGCGCGTTCCAGGCAGGCGACGACGGGAAAGAGTGCACTGTCCTGACTGTGGGGCGCGCAGAAACATTGCAGAATGGTGTGGGGCTCGGACCGAAGCTGCTCACCGAACGCCGCTACAAGGTGCGATTTCCCGAATCCAGCCTCGGCCGAGACCTGAACCACACGGGTCTCACCGTCCTTTGCCGACCGCCAGTAGCGTTTGAGCAGTTCAATTTCTGCCTCGCGGCCGACAAGCCTCCTGGCACCGGCGTGAAGCGCCTCGAACCGGCTTACAGCTGCGCTAGTCCGCAGCACTGCCCAGGACAGTACCGGCCTTGGAATGCCTTTCAGATCCCTTGCCCCGAGCTCCTCAAGAACGAACAACCTGCCAAGTTGCTTTCGGGTGCTTTCGGCGATGACAACCATTCCGGGCTCCGCCGCCCTGCAGCCGCGCCGCCAGATTCGGCGTCTCGCCGACGATGCCGCGTTCGCGCGCTTCATCTGTTTCGATCATGTCGCCGACGACGACCATGCCGGTTGCGATGCCGACGCGCGTTTGCAGTGGGGCCAGCGTCTTGAGTGCACACACTGCCGCGACGAGCTCCAACCCCGTCCGAACAGCACGCTCCGCGTCCTCTTCATGGGCTTCCGGATAGCCAAAATCCGCGAGTACGCCGTCACCCATGTATCTGGCAACAAATCCGCCGGAGCGGCGCACGATCTGCGTGACGCAATTTTGATACGATGAGATGATTTCTCTGAGGTCTTCGGGATCCATACGTGAGGACAGAGCTGTCGAGCCGACCATGTCGGCGAACAGCACCGTGACCTGGCGGCGCTCCGCGGGCTCGCGCGATTGTGGCTCTGACTGGGCGCTGGGCGCAGGCGACGACGTCGACGCGCCCATGCGCCGGCTGATCGCTGCGAGCATCTTACGCCGATGCCCGAGGAGAACGCCAATTTCCTTGAGATCCTGATCTGTCAGATGCGGAAGGACGGAGATGTCGATGCCATTTTCAGCGAAACGCTGGGCATACTCGGCCAAGCCGATGTCTTTGAGCCACTCCGCGATATCCTGCATTTCCGCCCTCGCGGTTCAAATACCGTGGGTGAACGATCTCTCGGATCGGGCGAAATTCACTAAACTATCGGCGACGCCGATCATGTGCTTGCGGTAAGGCATGACCGCGCTTTTTCCATCTAACGATGGCAGCATCTGCCACACAACCAGATTGGCTGCCGACAAGGGATCGAACATGACAGCAATGCTTACATTTATGGGGAGACTTCCGGCGCTGCGAGCATGCAATGTGCCCTGTAATCACCGGCTCGGCCGTAAACAGCGCCACCAGCTTGCGTCGCTTCTTCATCATGGTCATGAGCCAGGATTGCCGCGTCGGCCGGATCGCACGAGGGCGACGGATGCGTTTTTTAGCGGGATTCTTCCGGTTCGCGCATGCCGCCTCAAACGTAGTTGTGATCGGCCTCGTCGGCTCGAGCCGCAGAATTGCCCATAAAGGGGCGAAATCTCCGACACTACTGTCCACTCTGATAGAGGCCTGCGCCTCTAACGGGCGCGGGTTGGCTATCTCGAACGAGGAGCAATCCGATGTGTGACTATAGCCTGCACGCTTTGGCGAGCCGCCCGGCCGAGGTCGGAGAGACGCTGGTTACGGCGAAATTTCCCGGCACTTCCACCCGAGGCTTCGCCTCCGAAGCCGAACCCGGGGTGGCGGTCTGCATGCTTCCAGGAACCGAACTGGCGTTCGCCAACGACGTCCAATATGACAACCGATGGATTTGGACCAAGGCCATCCATTTCCGCGTCGGGAAATTCGCCGCGATCGAGCCGGATGTTCCGCATCGTCACCATGATGCGATCGAATTTCCGGATGGAAGCCGCGTGCTGGCGACACAGCTCAGCGAAGGGCAGCGTGTGACCGTGCTGCAATTGCCGGTGGTCCATCGGAGAATTGAATCGCTGCCATCGACCGCCGCCACAGAGGCGGTGCCGGCGGCCGCTATCGGCGGCTGATTCGAAAAGGAAGCTGTCTGGTGGTCAACAAACTCGGCTGGCCACAGGCGGGAAGCGTGAGCGAGCCCGGCCGTTATATGTTCCGGTTCGGCTGGCTCACGGTCACGGCAGAGGATCTTGCGGTCTGGGCGCAACATCCGAATGCCGTGTTCACGCTTGTCAGGGTGCCGAACGCGGAAACCGAGGACGAATTTCACCTGGGAGCCTTCGAGTTCCGCGAGGACCACTCATTGTCCGAGAAGTAAGGCGGCGTCTCAGTTTGAAATTTGACGGAAGATCGGCTTGGCCTCTCCGATAATCCGGCCTTCCCATAGAGCTTCGGGCGTTAAAAGTACGATCGCTAATTTCTTTGTTTCGCCCGGCTTGAACTGTTCCCCCTCGACAAGAACCCGGCAGTCCCACGCACTAAAATCTCTGGGATCAAATTTGCAAGGGCATCCAAACCATTCTCCGATAATCGGCGGCTCCCGGCCGCCACGGTCAGGCGGATATAGAGTGATGTCTGCTATAAAGTCTGGCAACATTACGGGCATCGATACCCTCCCCTTGCGAAGTTTATCGCTAAGCAATAGGCATATGGAATGCATCGTGTCTATTTCGATACCAATGAAGGGTGCGTAGATCGCGACGGTTATGGGCTTTGGTTAGATACCTCTCGCGAAGACTTGGCGCGCATTCCGGATGGTCCTCGGGACGGAATGATGGTGATCCTCTATATGACCGACGAATTGGAAATGGAGGCGGTTCTGGCATTCGATTCAGAGCGGAATGTGTGGATCGCGCTTCCAGTACCAG
>JBDTKD010000491.1:0-3882 GCA_039935515.1 Bradyrhizobium sp. | reverse complement strand
GAAATTCATCGAGCCTCGGCCGTTCAATGATCCCGACGCCGCGGCGCGCAAGTTGCTCGACATCGTGCGCGCATCAATCGCCGAGAGCGGCCTGCGCTATGCGTACACGGGTGCGACCAACATGGCGTTCACCGACGCGGGCGGCAGCGTGGCGGAATATTCGATTGGGGTGAGACACGCCGCCGCGCAAAAGTGGTTCTAGGTCGACAGATCGGGCACGCGGATTGTGCTGTTAGCGGATGGTGCGGAGTGGTGGCCGTCGGGGACGATCGCGCCGGCTAATCGCAGGGCCACTCAGCCGAAGCAGCACGAAAGATGCGCATATAATTGTCGCCTGCGATCTTGCCGGCGTCTTCGGGCGTAAAGCCGCCACGCAGCCGCGACAAGCTACGCCCAGCGTCAGGGTTTAAGGGCTGGACTTGGCTGTTAACGAAGCCGCCGCTGGAACGACACGCTTGACAATATGATCCGCAACGCGGGCCGCGTCGTCTCCAACCCCACTTAAGAAAGACGAGTTCATGTTGGATAGCCATGGCAACCCAAGAAAATACAACCCCGCCACGTCGGTTACACCGCGGCGGTGAACTGCCTCTCCTCGGGCATTCAATACCGGGAGGTCAATCCAAGAGAAATCAAAGCTGTAGCCCGTTGCCCAGATCACCGCACCGATGCCGGCATCGCGAAAATCGAGGCGCCTCAGCGGTTCGACAAGGCAGGGTGGATCGGGAAGCGTTTCTCGCGCTGCGGGATCGTCTGGCATTTCGAGGCTATGGCGCTTGACGTGGTCATCGGCCATGTCGAGGAATGTGGCATAGATGGCATCCCCATTTGCAAGGCTGTCGGCGACGTCGGGCGCGAACCGCATTACGCCGTCGTGCATCGCCTCGGCTCGCCCGAGTAACGTAACGCCATCTGCCGCGAAGCGCCGGAAATCGATAGTGTGACCACCATAGGCGCCGGTGATTGCTGGATGTTTTCGGATTGGTCCGCGTTTCTGTGCAGGCATTTGAAGCAGACCCAGTGCGCCGAACCACCACATCAGGTCGCGTCCACGATACCGGCGCGGCAGGCGGGAATGTTGGCCGACCGAGAGATATACAAGGCGGCCTGATCGAAACAGTTCCTCGGTGATCTGCGCGCCGGAGGCCCCTGAGCCGATGACCAGCACGGTCCCGGCCGGAAGCTGGTCAGGGTTGGTGTACCGGCTGGCGTGCATCTGAAAACCGCTGACGTCTTCCCGGAACAATGCCGGAACTACGGCACGTTGATAGGGGCCGGTGGCGACCACGACATTCGCTGCCTCGATCGGACCTTCGCAGGTCTCGACAACGAAGTCGGACGCACCATCACGGTGCCGCAACGCAGTTACTGACACGCCACAGCGAATTGGCGGTGCCACAAAAGCCGCGTAGGCGGCAATATAATCCAGAATATCGCTTGTCGTCGCGAAGCCGTCGGCGTCGGTGTGGGGAAATGGGAAATCCGGCAACCCCACCGACCAGTTGGGAAACTGAAACCGCAGGCCATCCCAACGCTCTGTACGCCAACGCTCGGCAATGCGGTATCGCTCTAGAATGAGATGCGGGCGGCCGCGCTGCTTGAGCATATGGCTCATCGCCAACCCGGCTTGCCCACCGCCGATAATCAGTGTTTCTACGTTTTCAATCGACATTGCCGTGCATCGCCGTGGATGTGCTGACTTTTGCGGAAGGCAACCGAAGGGTCTCTAGCCCCCCGACAGGCCCGCCACACCCCACGCCCTCAAAGTTGCGCTCGCGCCCGGCGAGGTACGCCGGACGTCGCTTGGAGAGATAGTGCGGAATAGCAATGCGAAATCTGTATCTTGCCACAAAACTCAGAACCGTTCAGCCGACCGCAGCACGGAAGATACGCATATAATTGTCGCCCGCGATCTTGCCGGCGTCTTCGGGCGTAAAGCCGTTGCGTAGCATCGCCGAGACGAGCTGTACCCATTTCGAGTAGTCCTGCATGCTACCCGGGGCGACCTGCTGGTCGGTGCCGATGCAAACGTGATCTACCCCGACGATTTCGACCATTTCTTTCAAGCCATCGACATATTTGTCGAGGCTCGGGAAGAAGTGCCAAATGCCAACCGCGCCGCCCGTCTCGGCGACCGCCCGCGCGTGATCGCGGCTGATCTGCCGGCCGGCAAGGGGCGTCGGGCCCATCGCCGGGGACCCGGACAGCGCGGTGTGCGACAGGAGCAGAGGCTTGGTTGCGACCTTGACCGCCGCCATCACCGTGTCTTCGGTGGCGTGCGCGACATCGCAGACAAATCCGAGCCGGTGGCAAGCGCGGATCACCTCGGCGCCGTATGAGGTGAGCCCGTTATGTGTGACGATACCGGTCTGGAAGTCGCCAATGTCATTGGGCGTGTAATGCACGAGCTGAACGTGCCGGACGCCGCGCTGATGCGCCTGTTCGAGCCGTTCGAGCTTGCCCTCAAGGAAGTCGAGCCCTTCCACGTCACCCACGATGGCGGGCTGCCCCGCCGCATGCGCCGCCTCCAGATCGACTGCCGAAAGCGCACGCCGCAGCCCATGGTTGGCAACCATCGCATCGACCCAATCGAGGCGCCCGAGGTGGTATTTGTAGAGCTGGCCCGGCTCCGGGGTGCGCAAAGCGCCGAGGACACCAGCCGCATTCCTGCCGAGGATAGGACCGTCCGGGACATCCGCTAGGCACACGACCGCCAACGAGCCCGCCCTCATGCCTTTTGCCAGATCGTCATTGGGCGGCGCTTGAGAGGTTATTCCTGTGGTTCCGCCATGCGTATGGACGTCTACGGAGATCGATTTGCGCAACACAGCGAGCGCGGCGGAGGCGGTTTCGGCAGTCTGGGCGGAGGCGGTCGAACCGCGCGGTCCCACACCGCCAATCATCGCGCCAACCGAGCCCAGCACCGTACTCCACATCCATTGCCGACGCGTGAAGGCGTGGCCATAACAGTGACAGTGGCCGCAACAATCCATACCACCCTCCCGGAGATGGGCTTCGCCGCAAGATCAGTGGAGATTGAACATCAGGACGTCGCGAGGTTCAAGACGTGGACTTGGTCCTCAACGAAGGCTTAGATGAATAGGTATTGGCCCCTCGCCACCTTAGTCACGCTCAGCGACGTCACGGTTCGTTCACTTCAGACGTTCGGCGGCCGGCGCGGCATCCAAGTTGCGCGCGCGAAAGTCATACGTTCTAAAGTCCAGCGAGCCCGCCCAGCGATATCGGGTGCTGGGGGTAAAGCGGACATGGGTCGGGCGCACCCCGATGTCGCAGTTTGACCCAAGTCGGACTTTCCGCGTTGCCGACTATTGAGCTTCGACATAGCGGATGATGCTTTGATCCTGAACGTTTGCGATTAATTCATCTGCGCGAGACAAAAGTCGACGGAGCAAGGGGGACGAATTTGCCTGGTTATATCCAAGGGCTAAATCGACTGTCGGCGCTCCCCCTTCAAGAGCTCTGGCGACAACGTTGGGCGCAAGCATATTTTGCGCATAGAGGGGGACAAGACTAATTCCACCTGTAGACGCCACGAGCGACATTGCCGACGATATGTTCTCGCCTTCGTACTTTGCCTTGAGCGTGATTCCGATTCTTGATGCGTAATCATCAATGACAGCTTGTAGTACCGGTGAGGTTCTTGCCGAGCTGACGTAGATCTCGCGGGCAAGATCTTGCGGCCGAATCTTTTTGCGCGATGCCAAACGATGGTCAGCCGGCAGCACGGCGATCAAGGGCTCCTTCGCCAGCAACTTGAAAATCAGGCCTCCGCTATCTTTCTCTGGCCGAAGGAAGGCGACGTCCAACTTTCCCCGCATCAATGCAAGCGCGAGTTCTGGAGAAGATTGCGTACACAGCGTG
>JBDTKD010000490.1:0-3265 GCA_039935515.1 Bradyrhizobium sp. | reverse complement strand
GTTGCGCTTGAGCTGCTACCCGTTGGGCAGACTCGACGTGAACGGAATGAAAAGTCTCCTGTCCGTGCTCGACGTAAAGGCTGACCGCATTTACAACGCCGTAGGGCCAGCAAGCGCATCCGCGACTGACCGCTCGTCGTGAATGTTGGCTCCTACGGATTGAAGTTGCGGATCATCAGGACCAAACAGTCTGTGCCCCCGATCCGGGTGCCTTGACGCGGTCCGAACAGAAAATCCGTGAGTGCGTAGATGCCGAACTATACGGCGGCCGAGAAAGCCGGTTCCGCCGAACACGGTGACGGTGCGGCCATTCGTTGCCATCATGATTCAAATTCGCCAATTCGTGCGGGATCGAACGGCCCTCAGGATGCGGTGGGCCGCCCGCCGTTAGCTATTGTTTCATTGCTGGTGCGCCCGGAAGCACGGCCGCCACACCTTCCGGGTTGATGTTGAAGGCCAGGAATATCAACGGCCCGTTGCCTGGGTTTCCCCATTGGTGCACGAGAGCGTACGGTTCATAGATCAGGGAACCTGGTCCCCTTGCTTCCGTCTTACCGTCGACCGTGTTAGCTCCGGTGCCGGAAATAATATAGTACAGAGCCGCTCCTGACCGATGGTGCGGCGGGTTGGAGGGCATCTGCGCCGGAAATGTGACCCGTGTGAGATTGAGATCATAACCGCTTGGCTTCAGGTCGGGGATCGGATTCGCTGTGCGATATAGCTCTCTCACGGCGGCAGGTGCCGTCTCGACAGGCCGCCCCAAGTCCACGGCGGGCACAAGGAAGAAGTGGAGAAAAGTTGACGGCCCTCCGCTACCCGCCGTTAGCGCCGCCGTCTCTCCGCCGGCGATAAACAGCCCCTCTCCGGCGTTGAGCATTTTGGCCTTGCCACCGAGCGAGACCTCGGTCGATCCCGACATCTGGTAGAGGATGCCGTCGGCCGCCGAGACGTCGCTCTTCTCGTCCGGCTGGAGAGTGACGCTCACAGCTTTGAAATGCAGCGGCACGTCGGTGACGGTCGGCAGTTTGGTCGCGGCGACCACAGTTCGCGTAATTGCCGGTGGAGCGGGGGTGGTTTGTGCGGTCCCGGGGGCGGGAAGCGCCATCGCGCCGAGCAACAGTAGTCCGGTTTTCCTGAACTGCATGATTGCCTCCCAGGTTCAGCGAATAATCGGAGCACCATACGCTCTCCCGGCGCCTCTTGGAATGGCAGGCCGCTCGAGTTGCTATTGGACGGAAACCGGGAGCAAAGGCCGAGCGAAACTGAGTTCGTGACCGTCGGGGTCAATTAGGTGGAAGAAGCGCTCACCCCACTCGGCATCGCGGGGCACGGTAGCTGGCTGGTATCCCGCTCCGAGCGCACGGTCGTAAAGTGCATCAACATCGGCAACGTAAAAGATTACCCGCCCCCACCAGGACCAGCGCCGCTCGGCAGGCTGGACGATGAGATTGAGATAGCTCGTCCCTGCCCGAAAGCTGGTGAATGAAGACTCTTCGCCGCCATACAGGATCTCAAACCCCAGCGCGCGGTAGAATCGGACAGCTCGTGGCATTTCGTGGGTGCCCAGTGTGACCGCGCTGATCCCCTCGATCATGGTCAGAACTCTCCTGTTCTATTCCCTGCGCCGTTTGTAGTCGACACTTCTCCACCATGCCGAGCGCACGCGCCGCGCTAAGCGATACGTCGATAACCCGGCCCCTAACAAATGGTCCGCGATCATTGACGCGGCACCGTATCGAATGACCGGCGTGCGTCACCGTGACGATGCTTCTGAAATGCCCGGTGCGATGAGCGCAGGTCGTTTCGCCTTGGTGACCGCGTCCTCGGTAGTAAGAGGCGAGACCGGTTTCGGCCTGAGCTGCCCAGGTGATGGAAAGCAGAACAGCAGCAGCAATCAACAAACATCGAATTTGTCGCGATGCTGCAAAGCAATCAGGGCGAAAGCTTGTCCTTCAAACGCCGCCAAATCGTTTCAAGACCTCACCGTCTAGTCCGCGAGAACGCTCCCGCGCCGATGTAGGGCGGCGAGCGAGACATCTACTCGGCGCAAGAAGACAGCAGTCTCTGCGCTCGGGCATTCGACGGCATCGTCGGACCTGGTGCTCGTTGGCGAGCGACAAAACTGCCAACCCGCCTCAGATAGGGCTCGGCTCATCAAGATGTCCGAGACGGGATCATCCAATTCCGTAACCGAGCCCCGAGCACATTGAAGGATGTGTGTCCATCTTCAGCGCCATTAACTCTCGTCGATCTCACCAATATGATGTTGGGCGTAGAGCTCAAGGCCAAGCTTGATGACGAGGTCGATTTGGGTTTCAAGAAAATCGATATGATGTTCCTCGTCGTGCATCAGCTGCTCGAAGAGTTCGCGTGTCACGTAGTCCTTCACGCTGTGGCAGTGGGTCGCCGCTTCCTCGTAAAGCGTCCGCGCTTCCATTTCGGCTTGTAAATCGCGATCAAGCACCTCCTTCACTGTTTGACCGATATGAAGGGATTCGAGGGTCTGCATGTTGGGATCCGAAAATATCGGCGAGCCTTGGCTGCGTATCGACGGGAATATTTTTGTCGTTGGCAAAGATCAGCAAAATCCTCGAGGGCAATTTGTGCGAGGCGAGTAAGGTCGTTTGGTGTGATGCGTTTGTAGGACCGATAGGTGAATTGCTCACAAGGTGTGGCGACTTGAAGAAGGCTACAGTCTGCAATTTAACGGCGGCGCATCACAGAGGGAGTTGATCCAGGCGTCGATCAAACTCCCTTCGATGGCGCCGCTTGCGGCAGCACGGTCGGCTATTTCATCTATAGGACAGCGACGCTGGCTTGATCAGCGTCGTCGCTGGTGACACATCCTATGCTATCGGGGATCGTTGGCCCGACACACTGGCAACGCACCGGACGCCTCATTGAGGCCGTGCGTCCTATGGCAAGGCAGGCACGGCTACGTTCGAGCACCGCTCGACGCAGCACACCTCCACGCAAACACAACGCAACGGCGAGCCGTCGAAGGGCAACCTTGGCGGCTTTTGCGTGTGGCCCACCCAGCGAACACAAAGAAACGGCCCCGGCGCGGACTGCGTGCCGAGGCCGCTCGTGTCGGAACTCCGGCTGGGTGGACCATGGAGAGGTGAGCCCGACCGAGCTTGTCGAGGCCGCCGTCGAGCGGATCGAAAAGCACAGAATCCGGTCAACTATTTCCGAAACTCAGGCTATGCCCAATCCTAAAAGCATCAAGCTCTAGTCTTCGTCCGGCTCGCGCACGACCGGCGGT
>JBDTKD010000489.1:0-18224 GCA_039935515.1 Bradyrhizobium sp. | reverse complement strand
CGAGATATTCCTTGTTCTCGTCTGAGGCGGGATGCTTCTCGACCGTGACCAGCCCCCCGGCAAACAGGGAGGGTGCTTCGCCGCCGGCGTTGCGCCGGCGATCCATGGCCTGCTCGGCCTCCAGCCGGAATTGGGCAAACTGCTTGCCCTTGTCCTGCTCATCATACTTGCCGGGATAGTCATATACTTCAAATCTCGACCGCGTGTAGTTCTCCGAGCCTTCCTTCGATGCGCGCAATTGCTTGGGGGGCTTGAGGTAGTCGTAATCGTTGAATTCGACTTTACCAGTACGGAAACGGCGATCCGAGACCCATGAATCGATTTGTTGTTCGACCCGTTGATAGGCGTCGGTCTGGAAATGAAACTTGACCTGCGGGAGGTCCGGGACCGCACTGTGGGAAGCACGCGAGTCGGCAAGAACCATCGTGTGCTGTCCATCCTGATGCTCGAAATAGTAGTAGATCCCATACTGCTCCATCAGCCGGGAAACGAAGGCGAAATCGGTTTCGCGATACTGAACGCAATATTTGATCTTGTCGTAATTGCCGGTGGTGCGGAACTTGAAATCCATTCCGCTGGAGAATCCGGCATCCGTGAACACCTTCTGGATAATGTCTTTCACGTTCTCATCAAGAAAAATCCTACAATCGGCGCGGTGAGCCAACAGCCAGAACCATGGCCGCAGCACCAATCGGTATTGAGAATAGTTCTGCTGTCCGCCCACCTCGCTGCCGACCCATTGCGCGTTGGTGAGGATGCCGCAGAAAAAGCGCTGCTTCTGCTCGTAGGTTTTAAGCTTGATCGTGCAGGCCTGGCCCAGCGCCTTGTCGAAATCGACGTTTTCCTGTTCGCTCAAGGCTTCGATTTGGAATTCGAACGGTTCGCCCAACCCTTCGCTGCCTGAGAAACTCTTGAGTACCAAAATGTCTTCGCCAAGGGGCGTTTTGAGCGCGGCCGCATTGTTGGCTTGACTGAGCTGTCCCATCCGATCCCTCGACGACTGGCACGGCGGAGCGTCAATTCGCCCGCCCCCATATAGTCGGCCCAGCGTATGACAGAGTTCAATTTCAAAGCGATACGGGAAATTTGTGGCGCCGGGGGAGGCCCAGAAGCCCGATCGGTTCGCATCGGGCGGTCCGGCAGCAGACTAACTTCTGTCCGCTCGTTGGCCTGCCGGGGCGCCCGAAGGCGACACTTTTGGTCGCGTTCGCGGCGCGCGGGGTACGCAAGTCATCCAATCGGAGGATTTCCCATGGCCGCCGAATGGTTAAGCACCGGCTTCCATTGAACCTAAATCTCGCACGCGTCACTAACTGCCTAGAAATCTATCGCTTTAGGGGCGAAAGATCGGTTATCATGAACCCGATCCTGAGGGGCTCGCGGTGGCGGAACTGGCATTCTCGGAAGGTCTTGATGACGGTACGGTGGCGATCCCACCGTCCGCGGCGGAGATTTCGTCTCCCCCGATGACGGCCTTGGAACCCGAGGCTACGGCCGCCGAGCCGGTGTCAGTCGGCCACTCCAATTTGGCGAAAATAATCGACACCAGCGCACAACCTGCAATGGTTTCCCCGGCGGTTGCTGAATTGTGCATTCCGCTGTCAAACGCCGATCCGTGCGGACCTGATCTCGACTTTGCGGGCGATGCCGACTACCTGAATTTTTTCGCTCAGACGGAAGGGATTCTTCCAAGTTCGTTCTTTTCGAGTGATGACGGAAAGCCGTTTGATCGATCCAGCATCGATTTGCCCCGCCAAGTCGACGCGATCAGCCCGCTTTGGGAGCGCTCGCGCGACTTGCGGTTGCTTGTCCTGCGGGCGCGGCTCCTGATCCTGGATCGGGATCTCGGTGGCTTTGCGGTGACTATTGCCGCTATTGCGCAGTGGCTCGACGGGTTCTGGGACCATGTCCATCCAACCGCCGCGGGCGGCGACTTCGATGCGCGCACCGCTGCGCTGGGCGCGCTTGACCTCCCTACCGTCGTGTTCCCGCTGCAGTACGCACCGTTATGCGAGGGGCGCCGAATAGGCGCAGTGACTTATCGGGCCTGGATGATCGCATCCGGCGAAGTAAAGCCTCGTGCCGGCGAGCTGAAGCATCCATCGGCTGCGCTCTCGGAGGCGATCGCGGATGCACCGCCCGATGCCTTGGCGACGACGCGCGGGCACGTGGCTCTGCTCAAGACGTCGCTCGGCCGCATCCGCGATTCCTTCATCATGCGGGGCAGTTCGCTCGGTCTGGAAAACCTGCCAGCGATGGTCGACAAGATACAGCTGTTCGTTGATCCGCGCGCTGCGCTGCGTGAAGAAAGCAAAGCCGAGACGGCAGAAGGCGAGGATGTTTCGGTGGCTGGCGACACGCCAGAATCGCTCGCGGACGCGCAGGAGGCGCTGGCGGCGATCGCTGCATATTACAGCCGTTCGGAGCCCTCAAGCCCGACCCTGCCGCTGGTTCGGCAGGCGCATCAGCTGATCGGCAAGTCGTTTTTCGAAGTGATGAGCATCCTGGTGCCTACGCAAATGGAGAAGGCGGCGTTTCAGATCGGGGCCGACCAGTTCTTCGAACTGCCGGTGAGCAAGCTTTCCAAGTTGCCGGAGGGAGCGCCCGAGAGCTTGGCGTCGGCTGCTCAAAGCGGCCGATCTCCTCAATACCGGGTCGAGTCGCGCGCGCAGGCAATCGCGCTGCTTGAGCAGGTCCAACGATTCTTCCGACACTCCGAACCCTCCAGCCCGGTGCCGATGCTGTGCGATCGCGCTCGTGCTCTCGCCGAGCGGGATTTCATGGGTGTGCTGAGGGAGGTGCTTCCGAAGGCAGCGCTGAAGACTTTCGGCGCCGAGAAATGACATGGTCATCCGCCGGTGAATCAAGTGTGAAAGGAATAAACAGGATTGAAGATGTTGGCGTCATTGCGCTTCGTCGCCGGCATTTTATCACAACGTCCCACGCGACGCCAAACGTCCGGAAGCTTTCAGAGGGACAGTGACATTCAATAGTGACATAATAATTCGTTTCAATTGTAATTGTTCAGGCTGACGATCAGGCCTAAACCCAAAGATGAGGTTGAATACATGGCACGGGAAAGTGGTCAGAAATTCATTCGCCGGAATCGCCCTCCGCGGGTCCACATCACCTACGAAAATCCGGCGAACGCCGAGGAAAAAGTCGAAATCCCATTCGTGATGGGCGTTCTGGCCGATCTCTCCGGCAATGCCCCCGGTGTCGAGAAGTCTGAAATTGCCAATCGCAAATTCCTCGAGTTCGATATGGACAATCTGGATGCGCGAATGGCGGCTATCCAGCCGGGCGTCAGCTTTCGAGTGGACAACAAGCTTAGCGAGAACTCCGAAGAGAAGATGGGTGTCCACCTGCGCTTCAGCAAAATGGCGGATTTTGAACCGGCGGCCGTCGCCAAGCAGGTTCCGGCGGTTGCAAAGCTTCTCGAAGCAAGAATGCAATTGGCGAACCTGCAGCGGTACGTGGACGGCAAAGCTGCCGCCGAGGATCAGCTGCGCAAGCTGTTGGCCGATCCGCAACTGATGCAGGCATTGAAGGATCGTACCGTCGAGCAAAGTAACGACAGCGAACAATAGTCCGCACTGTAACCAATCAGCATATTAGAAAGCTTGTCATGGCAACCGAAACAGTTCGCTCCAAACAGGACGCGCAAACCCAAACCCGAGATGCGGACGAGTTTGCTGCCGTCTTGAAACAGAGCTTTAAGCCGCGCACCGAGCGCGCGGCCACAGAACTCAATAATGCCGTCAAGACGCTGGTCGAGCAGGCACTCGCCGATACCAGCCTCATCAAATCCGACGTGCTCGATACGATCGGAGAGATGATTGCGCAGCTCGACAAGAAGCTTTCGGCACAGATGAACGAAATCATGCACGCGCCGGAATTTCAGCAGATCGAGGGCGCGTGGCGTGGCCTGAAATATCTGGCATTCCAGTCCGAGACCGACGCGATGCTCAAGATTCGCGTGATGAATGTCTCGAAGAACGAACTCTATCGGCACTTACGGCTATATCCGAACGCCGCCTGGGACCAGAGCCCGCTGTTCAAGAAAGTCTACGAGGAAGAATTCGGCCAGCTGGGCGGACAGCCATATGGCTGCCTTATCGGCGACTACAGCTTCAGCCATCAAGCGACGGACGTGCAGTTGCTGCGCGACCTCAGCAAGATAGCCGGCGCGGCGCACGCGCCGTTCTTCGCCGCCGCGGACTCGACCTTGATGGGCATGGATTCGTGGAACGAGTTGATGAATCCGCGCGATCTCAGCAAGCTTTTCGATACGCCGGAATACGCCGCCTGGAGATCGCTGCGCGATTCCGACGACGCACGTTATGTCGGCCTGTGCATGCCGCGCGTGCTGTCTCGCCTGCCCTACGGAGTGAAAACCGAACCGGTCGAGGAGTTCGGCTTTGAAGAGGATACCGACGGCCATAAGGGCGAGAAATACGCATGGATGAATGCGGCCTATCCCATGGCAGCCAACATCAACCGCGCTTTCAAGGAGTATGGCTGGTGCGCGCGCATCCGTGGCGTGCAGTCCGGCGGCGAGGTGGAAGAATTGCCGACACATACGTTTCCGACGGATGATGGCGGCGTTGATCTGAAATGTCCGACGGAAATCGCCATTAGCGACCGACGCGAAGCCGAGCTGGCGAAATCGGGTTTGATTCCGCTGATTCATCGAAAGAACACCGACCGCGCTACATTCATCGGTGCTCAGTCGCTCTTCAAGCCGAAGGCCTATCAGAACAACCCCGAGGCGACGGCATCGAGCAATCTTTCGTCCCGTTTGCCCTATATGTTCGCCTGCTGCCGGTTCGCGCATTACCTCAAGGTCATGGTGCGCGACAAGGTGGGGTCGTACTACGAGAACGAGCAGTTGCAGCGCTGGCTCAACAACTGGATCAGCGAGTACGTTGATGCTGATCCGAAGAACTCCTCGGAAGCGACCAAGTGCCGCAGGCCGCTCGCCGGCGCAAAGATCTCTGTTACGGCGAACGAGGAAAACCCTGGCTATTACGCAGCGACATTCGAGCTCCGACCTCACTTCCAGCTTGAGGGCATGGACATTGGCTTGCGGCTCGTCTCACGATTGCCCGTCGCAAAAAATTAGCCTTCCATTTGAACCCCGGCTTGAGAGCCGGCAACCAACACGCATAGCTCGCTTGTATCGAGATTAAATCGGGAACTCAACCAACTTTAGACCTTCTGGAGACACTCAAATGGCAGCAGATGTTTTCGCGTTCCTCGAACTCGAAGGAATCGAGGGGGAAGCCCAGGATTCAGACTACCACGGCAAAATCGAGCTCCAGTCCTTTTCATGGGGCGCCAGCAACAACAGCTCTTTCACGGTAGGCACCGGCGGCAGCGTCGGCAAGGGTCAGATCCACGACATTTCGATCAGCATGTTCACCTCTAGGGCCTCGCTGAGGCTGATGGAGCGGGCCGTGAACGGCCTGCACATCAACAAAGGAAAGCTTTCGCTGCTTAAGCAAAGCGGGGACAAGAAAATTGCTTATTTCGAAGTGGACCTGGATCACGTGGTCGTAACCTCTTTCCAGATCTCGGCCCACGGTGGCGGACAACTTCCCATGGAGTCGGCCACTCTTCACTTCGTGAAGATGAAGACGAAGTACCTGCCGCAAGGCAACGAGGGCGACGCCACCGGAAATGTCGATTTCGGGTGGGACCTGCAAAAGAACGTGGCCGCCTGACGGAATCGCTCGATTGTCCCAAAGACGAGTGGATGGGTTGTCCCATCCACTCGTTGGGGTTTGGAAAATCGGGAGATGCTTCATTTTCTCAGGCATTAGCCGGTAGGGTTCGCCGCCCTCAGAATGAGGTTGTACATGGCTAATTCGAACCGGCAATCGCGTCTTAGCCCGCCCCTGATGCATGTTTTCCGAACTGCCCATGAGGCAAAGGACGCCAAACGGATCATCGATCAGCGCAATGATGCCGGCGAACGCGTTATAGCCAGCCGCCGATTGCGCGCGCGGCAAATCATTACCGAGAGCATGCTTCGGCGCGAAGTTTCACGCGACCTCGATGCCCTCTTGAACACCGTCGCGCTGGACGCGACGGTCGATATGGACAACGCGCCCCATGTCCGCAGGTCAATTTTGAATTTCGGGCTTCCCGACATAGCCATCCGCACGATTGACGAGAACGGACTAGACGAAATTCCCGCTGAGATCCGAGCTGCGATCGTCAACTTTGAACCGAGAATCGCGTCAGATACGCTGCGTATCGAACGTGACAAAGAGCTCGATCCCGTCGAGCTCAAGATACGCTTTGTGATCCGCGGGGAGCTGGTGTGCCATCCGGTGCACGTTCCCGTGGAGTTCGTTGCCGATATCGTCGAAGCCGGGAAAATTGTCGTTAATCGATTGTGAGTGCGCATGAATCGGGAATTTCTCGATCTCTACAACACCGAACTTCAGCTCCTCAACGAGCATGCGCGCCAATTCGCCGAAGAATATCCGGGGATTGCGGAGCGTCTGGGCGGCCTTCTGGATGATCGCATAGACCCGTTAATCGGTGGCCTCCTGGAGGGATCCGCTTTCCTTGCAGCAAGGGTGCAGCTCAAGCTAAAACACGAATTCCCCGAATTTACCGAGAACCTGCTGGAACAACTCGTTCCCCATTACCTCGCGCCGACACCTTCGATGATGCTCGTCAAGGCGAACCCGGTGTTTGGCGACCCGGCACTGCGCGAGGGACGTGCCATTGCGCGCGGTTCCTATCTGGACGCCAGTTTCCGCCAGCTCGACCGGCAGATCGCATGCCGCTACCGCCTGTGCGGCGATATCACGGTATGGCCGTTCGAACTCTCTGCCGCGGAATATTACTCGTCGCCGGCGCCCATGCAGGCGCTCGGCGTTTCGGTCGGAGGGGAAGTATTGGCGGGCCTGCGACTGACCCTGACACACCGCTCGACGGCGCGATCTGAAGACGAACCCTCGGAGGCCGACGCGCAGAAGAAGCCGGAGCTGTTGATTGCCGGCTGCCGAATCTCGCAGCTGCCGCTCTATTTCGTTGGCGGAGAGGCCGACTCGGTTGCGCTGTACGAGCAACTGTTTGCCCATTGCCGTGGAATCTATTTCCGCCACCTCGATCAGTTCGGCAATCCCGTCATCTTCGAGGCCCCGCGGGAATGTCTGCAGCAGATCGGATTTGAGCCGGATGATACGCTGTTTGCCAGGGACCATCGGGTGTTCGAGGGGTTTGACCTGCTGCGCGAATATTTCGCCTTTCCACGCAAGTTTCTCGGTTGCCGGCTCACTGGCATTAATGAATTCCTGTCTCGCATCATGGCAAGGACGGTCGAGATCGTATTTGCCTTTGACGAACTGAATGCGCGGCTCGCAGCCGCTGTTCGACCCGACTCGTTCGCCATCTATGCGGCACCCGCCATCAATCTGTTCGAAAAAACAACCGATCGCATTCAACTAAAAGCAAGTCAGCACGAATACCACATCGTCCCTGACCGGAGCCACTATCTGGACTACGAGCCCCATCGGGTACTCGAGGTTTATGCCCATTACCCCGGCGGACGGGAAAAGGTTCCGGTCCGGCCAATTTATTCGGCATCGCTCAACGACACGCAAGCTGCGTCCCACACATGTTTTTCGATCCGCCGCTTGCCGCGGCGGCGCACCGTGCAAGAGAAGCGTACCGGCATATCATCGGATTACACTGGCACGGATATGTTCCTTTCGCTGAGCGAGCTTGGCGGAATCGACGACCAGGACGCGATTGCCGAACTCAGCGTGCGCGCCTTGTGCTCCAATCGGCACCTCACTGAGCACCTGCCGATCGGGGTGGGCGGAGCCGATTTTCGGCTGGTTGACGATTTCACACTGGATCTCGTCTGCGTCGCCGGGCCAACTCCCCCGCGCGAGCCTGTCATCAGGCAACTTCGCAGCCGCAGTGAAACCGCGCATACCGGCACGGTTACCTGGAGGCTCGTGAACCTGCTGTCGACTAACCATCTCGGTCTGGTGGAGCGGGGAGCCGGACGTAATGCCGAAGCGGTCCGGGAAACGCTGTCGATTTTTGCGGAGATGGCCGACAGCGCTACCGAGCGTCGCATCCGTGGAGTTCGACACGTCGATAGCCGGCCAATCGTGCGACGTATCCGCCAGCGTAGCGGCGTCGGGGTGGCACGCGGAATCGAGATCACTGTCACCATTGACGAGAAGGCGTTCGAGGGTACCGGCGCGTTCCTCCTCGGCGCCGTGCTCGATCGCTTCTTTGCCGAATATTCAGGGTTCAATCATTTCACCCAAACCGTGATCCGCTCCGTCGATCGGGGTGAAGTCATACGATGGCCTCCTCGCATGGGAATGCGCAGGCCACTATGACCAAGCCGTCGCAAATGGACGTGAGGCTGTTGCGCGAGCTGGAAGCGGAGCCATGGCGGTTCGACTATTTCACCGTGCTGAGGCATCTCGAACGCGTCCACCAAGACCGGCCTCGCATTGGCGAGAGCGCGACGCTGCGCGACGAACTCGTTCTGCTGGGGCAGGACCCATTCATGGAGTTTCCGGCGTCAAACCTGGCCCGCGTGAAACAAGCCGACGACGAGGACAAGCCGCTTAAGATCTTCGTCAAGTATATGGGAATGCTCGGGCCTCAGGGTGCGCTACCGCTCGCGACCACCGAGGAGGCCTATCACTATTTCCTCGCCAACGACGACGCTTTTCCGCGCTTCCTAGACATTTTCAATCATCGCTTTCTCCAGCTTTTTTTCCGCGCATGGGCGAATTCGCGCCCGATCGCCCAGCACGATCGTCCGACAGCAGACCGGTTTTTCGCCTACATCGGCTCGGCAATAGGCACCGGCTCCGAACCTTACAGAAATCTCGACAGCGTTCCTGATGCCGCCAAGCTCGGCTTTGCCGGGGTGCTGGGGAGCCAGGCGAAATCCGCCTCGCGCCTCGCCAGCGCGCTCTGCGGCCTGTTTGAGGTGAAAGCGGAAGTCGATGAGTTCGTCGGAACGCGGCTGATGCTCGATACCCAGGAATATACGATCCTGGGCCAGCGCCACAACGTACTTGGCGAGGACGCGATGCTCGGTCGGGGCGTTTATAGCGTACAGGACAAGATCAGGGTCCGCATCTACACCCGCAGCCTCGCTCAGTATATTCGATTTCTGCCCAGCGGAGACTTGTGCGAGCCGCTCGCGGATCTCGTGTATTTCTACAACGGAGCCCAGCTCGATTGGGACGCCGAGTTGGCCATTCCATCGAGCGCCGTTGAGCCCATACGTCTCGGCCATTTCGGGCAACTCGGCTGGACGACATGGATGGCGCCCGACTGGGCGACGACAGAAGCATACCGGCGCGACGCCAGATTCCATCCTGCAGAGCGCATGGAGCGGAAGAGACGAATGCGGCAAGCCGGCAGTGAGGGAGGCGCCGATGGCCGACATTAACCTCGAAGCGGTGGCAGGCAAGCTCAACCGCATCGGCTACGAAGCCTTTTTCAAAGCATTACGCCAGGCGAAGGGTGCCGGCAATCGCAACGTCGAACTCGCCCACTGGCTCGTCCATCTCCTGCAGGGCGAGCGCACCGACATCGGGCTGACAGCCGATCACTTCGGGCTTGATCGCAACAAGCTCCTCATGGACATCAACGCTGCGATCGCCGGATTCCGCAGAAACGAAACGGAGATGCCGACTGTTTCCAACACGGTGATGGACTTGCTCGATCGCGGCTGGCATTACGCCACTCTCTTCTTTGGCGAAACGCAGATACGAACCGGACACGTTCTGGTCGGGGCGATGCAGTCGCGCGACCTTGACCGCGCACTTAAGAACATTTCATCCGAGTTCAACAAGATGTCGGTCGACGTCTTGACCAGCGAATACCGCAAGATCTGGGCGGCCTCCGAGGAAGAAACTCTGCGTCCGATGGATAATTCGGGTTTGGGGCCTGCGGCGAGTGCCGGACCCCCGACCAGTGGCGCGAAGGGCACCACACCGCTCGACCGGTTTTCACAGGACCTTACCGCAAAGGCAAGATCCGGCGAGATGGATCCGATCCTCGGCCGCGATGACGAGATCCGCCAGTTGATCGATGTCCTGATGCGCCGGCGGCAGAATAATCCGATCCTTACAGGCGAGGCGGGCGTCGGCAAGACCGCGGTGGTCGAAGGCTTTGCTCAGCGTATCGCCTCGGGCGAGGTTCCGCCGTCGCTGAAGAATGTTCGGCTCTGCGCGCTCGACATCGGCCTGATGCAGGCGGGCGCATCGATGAAGGGAGAATTCGAGCAGAGGCTACGTTCGGTTATCGACGAGGTACAAAGCTCACCGACCCCCATCATTCTTTTCATTGACGAAGCCCACACCCTGATCGGTGCCGGCGGCTCCGCCGGCACCGGTGATGCCGCCAATCTTCTCAAGCCTCCCCTCGCCCGCGGCACGTTACGGACCATAGCCGCGACTACCTGGGCCGAGTACCGTCAGTATATCGAAAAGGATCCTGCGCTGACTAGACGCTTCCAGCCCATCCAGGTCGACGAGCCCGACGTCGAGACCTGCTGCATCATGCTGCGCGGGCTCCTTGGGCCGATGGAAAAGCATCACGGCGTGCGGATTTCCGACGCCGCGATCGTTGCGGCCGTGAATCTGTCGCACCGCTATATCCCGGCGCGGCAGTTGCCGGATAAGGCGGTCAGCCTCCTGGACACTGCCGCGGCCCGGGTGGCGATCAGCCAGAGCGCGACGCCGGCCCTGGTCGAGGACGCGCGTGTCGCCATTGTCGCGCGCAAGGCGGAGAGAGCCGCGCTCGCCAGCGACGCCGATCTAGGAACCGACGACGCCGATCGCATGACAAGCCTTGATGCGGATATCGCCGCACTTAAGGAGAAGCTCACCGGCCTGGAATCCGAATGGGCCAGTGAGCAGGCCCTGGTCAACGAGATCAGAGGCATCAGGGAAATATTGGCGGAACCGAAGCAAGGCGATGACACGACTGCAAAACGCACCGAGTTGCGGGGCAAGTTCGATGCCTTGGAGGGCATCACACCTGAAAAGCGCATGATTTATGCCCATGTCGACGAGCAATCCGTTGCTTCGGTGGTGTCGGACTGGACGGGCATCCCGGTCGGCCGCATGGTGCGCGACGAAATTGAAACCGTCCTGAAGCTGCCGGAAATCCTCAATCGCCGCGTCGTTGGCCAGTCCCACGGGTTGGCGATGATCGCTAAGAGGATCGAGACCAGCCGGGCCAAGCTCGACAACCCCTCCAAGCCGATCGGCGTCTTCATGCTCGCCGGCCCCTCCGGCGTCGGCAAGACCGAGACGGCTCTGGCGCTGGCCGAGGCGCTCTATGGCGGCGAGCAGAACATGATTACCATCAACATGTCGGAGTTTCAGGAGGCGCATACTGTCTCTTCCCTGAAAGGCGCACCTCCAGGCTATGTCGGCTACGGCGAAGGTGGGCGGTTGACCGAAGCGGTACGACGGAAGCCGTATAGCGTGATCCTGCTTGACGAAGTCGAGAAGGCCCATCCCGACGTACACGAGATCTTCTTCCAGGTGTTCGACAAAGGCATCATGGAAGATGGCAACGGTCGAAGGATCGATTTCAAGAACACCCTGATCATCCTAACCACCAATGTCGGCACCGACCTGATCATGGATCTGTCGCGCGACCCGAAATATCGTGACGACCCGGAAGAACTTGCGTTGAAACTGCGGCCGGAACTGCTCAACGTGTTTCCGGCAGCACTGCTGGGCCGCATAGTGACCATTCCCTATTTCCCGCTTTCGAATTCCATGCTCGATGGCATCGTCCGGCTGCAGCTCGGTCGTATCGATCGACGGATTCGCGACAACCACGGCGCCTCATTGGCCTACGATGACGCGGTAGTCAGTCACATCGTTTCAAAATGCAACGACCCGGACTCCGGCGGTCGCATGATCGATAACATCATCACCAACACGCTGCTGCCGGCACTATCCCGAGAATTCCTCAGGAAATCCTTGGCCAAGGAGGAAATCACGCAAGCACGGGTGACGATCGAAAACAACGATTTCGCGTATGCCTGGAATTGAGCGATTTGGCATCGGATACATGCCGAAGCCGCCATGCTTAACGTCAGCCTGTCGTCACGATCTGCGCGACATGGCGAGGCGGAGCGACCTGCATGCCTTGTGAGCTGGAAGAGGACGATATCGGCGCCTTTCCGGGCACGACGCTGTTCAGCAAAGAGACCGCGCACTGCATCAGGCCGACAGCCGTCTATCTTCCGCCGAAGCGCGAGGCCTCAGGCAACAAGTTCAACGTCGTGATTTGGCTGCACGGATTCTATGTCAGAAACCACAAATTTCTGTTCCGCAACGATCCTGCGCGGTTACGCGAACAGGTTCGCGATTCCAACAAGGATGTTGTGCTCATCGCGCCGTTCCTGGGCTTCGAATACGCCGCCGGCGACAGTTTTGCCGGCAACTACAGCGTCAAGGACCTGGCGACACCCAAATGGGGCGAACGCTACCTGGATGAAGTATTTGCAGCTATTTGCCGCTTCCAGTTTCCCGATTTGCAACCTCCGCCTCAACTTCAAATCAGCAAGCTTGTCATTGCGTGCCATTCAGGAGGCGGCACCGGCATGCGCAATCTTGTCGGGAGCCTGGGAAAATATCAATCGAGTCTCAAGGCATGTTGGGGCTTCGACTGTCTCTATGGCGCGAGCGCGAATCCCGACGACGCCACATTCTGGTATCAATGGTTGTCAGGTCCGGACGCCAAAGCGCTGGAGATCGTCTATGGTCCATCGACCCTTCCGCAATCCGTAAAGCTGGACCTGATGGCGCGGGGACTGGCAACTCCGGAAGGCAACAAGGCTGAGCCGAGTCGCTCCGCGCTCAAGAACCTCAACGTGCGCATCGGGCACTACGACGCATTTCCCGCATTCGGCCAGATGGTCAAGGTCAACGATCTCGACCCCTCCTTCGTCGACAGTTTCATGATTCCACCAACGATGGACGGGGCTCCGTTAAAGCATAAACCAATGCCGCACGGGGAATTTCTCCAAAATGCAATCAAGAATGTTCGCCAGGCGTTTCCTTTCCCGAAGGACATCCACTACATGATCGCGCGCGGCGGTTTTTTGGATCGGCTGGGCAAGCTCTAATTTGTGGTCAGGGTTAGAGCCGGGGCGGAAGCGCCAAACTTCCCCCGGCTCGCATTTGTTGTAGCTAGAAATATGAAGAACCGCAAAAAAATAAGAGGGCCTCGAAAAGGGAATTGGGCCGCTCCGAGGCCATGCGCCGCCTAGTCGAGATCGGGTTGAGAGCGAAAAACAAATAGGCGCGCTAGCAGATGTGATTGAGGGGATGATCAGCCGTCGTGGGTATATTGTTGGCCGAGGAACCATCCGGTGAGAATGCCGGCGGGCCCGCTGCTGGCGTAAACAGTATGAAGGCCTATGCCGGCTCGAAGCATCCGCCATTCGTCTTCGCCTACGAAGGGAATTCCGGGATCGCCTTTTTGGTATTGCTTGAGCAGCGTCTGGGCTGTCGTTTCAGCATTGGCATAAATCTGGCCATTGGCCCAGCGCGGTCGGGGCAGGCCGGTCATGCGACAATAAAGGGCCGTGCACACGTAGGCTGAGGCTTCTTCGGCGTTGCCATCGAGGCCGGTGCGCAGCAGGTCGTAAGCAGCGTGCAGGCTTTCATGCACCACGGTCGCCTCGTCGAAGCGCCCCATTAGCGGGTTGATTTCCAACGTGTTGGCACGGACCACGGTACCGTCCGCTCGGGTGCGTGCGACATCGTTGTATTGGGCGGCGACGCCGGCTGCGAGATCCGTCGGCGGTCGGACGATGACCCGGCCTGACCCGATCGCACGTACCACGTGGTGGAAGGTTTGCGGTGTAATCGTTACGTGGCTGCCGCGGATGGGAAACCGGAACCGAATGCGTGCGACGGTCGGGCCGTTAAGCACGTGCAGGACCTTGATCGCAATTGACATGAGATCGCCCTCATTCCCTAAAAGCTTTTGTCGATGCTGCAAGGTCGATGGTTCAAGGGACTGCGAATTTTTTTCGGCTGCCGTCCGCTCCAAGCGCGCATATTCACGCTACTACCGGCGTCTCGGCCTGCCTCAATGCCGCAGGTCGAGAGCAAACTGAGCGCCCTTGGTCTTGGTCCAAAAATCAACATTGCGAGATTTTTGGCTTCGTTCGATTTTCGATTTTTTCGACAGCATCGACTCACCTGAGACATTGAAGACGTTGGGCCCGGTTCGGTGTCATTTCCCACTCGCCGGCCCCTCCGTTGTAGTAGTATGCCTCGGCGCAACCATTCACTGCGCCGATTTCGCAGCGAACATGGGAGATATCGTCGAAATCTCCCAACGTCGGAGGAACTTATGTCTTCCATTCTGCTGAAAGTTTACATCACGCCATTTGCCGAGAGGGGCCTCAAGGAGGCGGAGAAATGGAGTTGCGACGCAGCTAAAGAAGCCCTGAATATGGTCAATGCGATTTGGTTAAAGGCGAAGATTGCGTTTGTGATCAATGATTGCGTCATAGATAAGCCGCTCGATATGGCAAAAAGCGCGCGCAACAATGATCAGCGCTTGCTGGATGTCCTTAGCTTGCGGCATAGGCCGGACAATCTGGTCCACATTTACCTTGTCAATCCGATTGAAAATCTCTCCGCTGGCGGAAGCTCATACGTCGATAGCGATCCCGAGCCGGCCAGTTTCATCCAGTGGTATGGCAATGTCGTCCCCAATGGACGGGCCTGGGCCCATGAACTCGGCCATCTGATGAGTCTGGATCATGTTGAGATCGACTACGCCGACGAGAGGCAGGCGGCGCTGCGCAGCAACCTCATGACCAAAGGATTGAGCATGGGCAGGGACTTGACCGACAAGCAGGTTGGCAGAGTTAAGGGCTCAAAGCTGGTCAAGCGATTTGACGGCTAATGGTCAGGTGTCGTGGTACGTGCGTGCTCTTGTCCAGCCTCGCGGGACGGCGATCCGTTGGGTGTGCTTTCCCTATCACCGCCGCGGCCGCCCGAGACGGCAAAAAGGCAGTGTACGGAAGCCCAGTGGGAAAACCCTGCTGTTTGCCGGCCTTCCGCGTGTTGCGAGGTGGTCATGTCCGTCCGGCGGACTCCTGGCTGGCGACGCAGTGATGATCGCACCCATCTCCGGGCAAATTCCCTGGTATCAGGGAATTTTACAGGGAATTTTTCGATTCTGGGGATTAGAGACACGATTTATTAGCAAGAAACCGCTGCGCTGCAGCCACTTCTCGAGCAATTTCCTAAGCAAATTAACAGGGAAAACATTTTGGAGAACAAGGAATCTTTTTCACGTATCAAGGAATTTCATCGGTAAACCTTGCCATTCCAGAGCAGCCCTGCCCTTGGAAATGTCGAAACGAGAGGTTTTTCCCCATTTTGCTCATACTCGTCCGATCGACTCGGATTCCGGACTCACCAATGGCAGCTTGAAGCAAAATGTCGCGCTGTTATTGCGGTTCTCCGCCCAGATCGTTCCGCCATAAGTCTGGATGATCGTGCGCGCGATCGGCAAACCCAATCCTGTGCCGTGCGGTTTCGTTGTAAAAAATGCGTCGAAGACACTCGTCAGATCTTGATCGGGAATGCCTTTCCCAGAGTCCGAAACGGCAACTTCGGCCATTCCCGATTCCGCATTCTGTTGTGTTTGAATCTCCAACTTGCGCGGTCCTTCCTTGCAGTCCTCCATTGCATCCATCCCGTTCATAGCCAGGTTGATTATCACCTGTTGCAGATGGATCGGATCGGATCGCACAGGCAGCGCATCGGAGGTACAATCGGCGCTTAAGAGGATTTTCCGCCTCGCAGCCTCCGGCGTAACAATCCTAACTACCTCTTGAACCGTTTCATTTAGGTCGAAATGCTGGAGGTCGGCCGCCGTCCGGTTGTTCAGCAAATTTCGTAAGCCAACAATGATCTCGCTTGCGCGCTGCTCGTCACGGACAATGTCGCCAAGAATCTCGCCTATCTGGGCCAAATCCGGCGGATTTGATTTGAGCATGATCTGCGCGGCTTCGGTATTACTTAGGATAGCCCCCAAAGGCTGGTTGAGCTCATGCGCGATGGATGACGACAGAACGTTTGCGGTGACAACCCGATTCAAGCGAACCACTTCCCGACGACGATTGCTTGCCTCTTCCTCAGCTATGCGTCGCCGGCTACGTTCGAACAGCAGCCAGGAAATAGCTACGGCTTGAAGCAGCAGAACGGCGAGACCGACAGTGACCTGCGACCTGTACTGTTCCCATATTCCCGGGACTCGAAAATCGACATCGCTTCCCGCCGGCAGTCGGTTTTCGCTGATTTCCCAGCGCTGCAGTTCTCTCCAGTCGTATTTGGGCGCCGAAAATCCGATCGGAGCCGTCTTGATGTCGCCCGGTGTTTCTCCGGCCAAAACACGTACCGAGACACTGGCAGCCTCCCGAGATAACGCGGAAATGGAATTGAGCGGTCCCCCAAACGATCCCTCGACCAAAAAACACGCTGGATTCGCTAAAGATCGGCACGTCAGCGATGGCGTATAGCCTGTCCAAGGCCTTACCCGCTTCGTGCGGCACGCCCGCCGCATCGACCGATAACAGCGCGAAGAAGATAGCAGACCGCCGCGGAAGCGTCGCCGCACGCTTAAGCATCTCTTCAAACGATAATTCGTTGAACCATGTAAACGTGACGCGTTTTTCAAACGGCCGGAATGCAATGCGCAATTGTTCTGCCCAGAACCTCTCGATGGGAGAGTTACCGATAACAACAATGATATCGGCAGTTTCAGGCAGCACCCGCAGGATATTCTCAACAACGGCGGCAAAATCATTGTTGATTGCAATCACGGCGTCGTTCGTCGTGAGCGCCGCGTACGAAACGCGCCTCTGCTCCACGCCTGTGTATACTGCTGGGGTGGACGGAAAAAGCTCCTGACGGTGCCGCTGGACAAAGCCCACGGCGGGCGAGCCGATGGCAACGACGAGGTCGAGCCGATGCTTTGTGAACAGGGCCCGCAAGTACTCGACAAACGGCCCTTCTTCCTCGTCTGGAAACCGGGCGGTCGCCAATGATGCCTCGTAAAGGTCGATCGGGTCCGACGATTGCCGGTTTAGCTCCTCGCGGAAGGTTCTTGCGTACTCGCTCCATGGCGCGAAATCGCGACCGAATGAATGCAGGAGCAATACCCGCTTCGGCTCGGAGAACGCCTCGCCAGTCATGGCCAGAAACAAGACAACAACGCTCAGAAATACCCTGGATACCATCTACTACCATGCTGCGAGCAGACGTGTGCCACTCACAGCAACATATAGAAATATTGATCAGTGGCATATAGCTGATCTCAGCCAAACCGCTCACACCACCCGGTCAATAGCCTCGATGAGCAGGTTTGCGAGAAATGGCTTCCTCAGATAGGCAACGCAGCCGGCGTCAATCGCCTCCTGACGGGTCGCTTCATTGTCGACCGCTGTCATAAAAATCACGGGAAAATCGCTCCCTGAGTACGTCAGCCTGCGCTTCAAATCGATACCAGAGATTCCGCCGAGATGAATGTCGACAACGAGACACGCCGCCTCGCATTGGTCAACGCTGTCAATAAAAGACTCTGCAGAGCTAAACCTGAGCACCCGAAACCCATGCGCCGACAGCAAGCGGAAGAGACCCTGCAGCATGCTGGGGTCGTCCTCAACGACAGCTATGGTGCGCATACCATGCTCATCCATATCGACCCGCGGCGGGTGTTGCGGGAATTCCAGGTAGTCGTCGGCAATTTGTCGAGAAATCTCTCAAGAAACGTGGTCCTGTATTCAACACCCGCGTATCATTTCTATGGTTACGATAAACGAGCGATTACCTACGTTGGCAAACGAAACCTGCAGGGCGCGACGTCCCGACGCTATGCAAATTCGACCATAAATCATATATTGATCTGGAACAATTGAGCGCCAGGGCCGAGCGGTGCGCCTAAGCCAATTCTCAAGACAGTTACTCTCAAGCCACCGCAGTTGGTTGCCTGACCCGCACAAAGGCGCGCATTAAATGGCTACCGCCGCTCCTGTCATTCATGTGGTGGACGATGACAAGTCGTTTCGAACAGCCCTCTCGCGATTGCTGAAAGCGTCAGGCCATGAAGTCGCGGACTATGATTCCGCGGCCTGTTTTCTGCGGTCGATCGAACACAGCAGACCT
>JBDTKD010000488.1:0-5344 GCA_039935515.1 Bradyrhizobium sp. | reverse complement strand
GCCGGTCTGTCCGACCTGATAGTCGTTCGGCACGAAGCCTGCATCGACCGCGGCGCGCGAGGCGCCGACACCGGCGCCAAGCTTGTCCGCAAGCGGCTCGATATATTTGGCGAAATTCTCACGGCTCTGCATGGCGCGTCCGCCGGAAACGATAATCTTCGCCGATGTCAGTTCGGGACGATCACTCTTCGCAACCTCCTCGCCGACAAAGCTGGAGAGGCCGGGATCGGCAGCGGAGGCGGCAGTCTCGACCGGCGCGCTGCCGCCCTCGCCGGTGGCGGCGAAGGTCGAAGTTCGCACCGTGATGACCTTCTTGGCGTCCTTCGATTTCACGGTCTGGATGGCATTGCCGGCATAGATCGGCCGCTCGAACGTGTCGGGCGAAACCACCTTGATGATTTCCGACACCTGCATCACGTCGAGCAGCGCGGCGACGCGCGGCATCACATTCTTGAATCGCGACGTGGCCGGCGCGACGAAGGCATCGTAGGCCGGCGCCAGCGCGACGATCAGGGCGGCCAGCGGTTCGGCGAGATCATGGGCGTAGGCGTCGCCTTCCGCCAGCAACACCTTCTTGACGCCGGCGAGCTTGGCGGCGGCCTCGGCGGCCGCCTTGGTGCCCTCGCCGCCGCCGGCGACCAGCACATGGACCTCGGGACCCAATTGCGCGGCCGCGGTCAGCGCCTTGTTGGTGGAATCCTTCAGGGTGGCGCCTTCGTGTTCGGCAATCAACAGCGTGGTCATCAGAGAACCCCGGCTTCGTTCTTGAGCTTCGACACCAGTTCCGTGACGTCCTTGACCTTGACGCCGCCCTTGCGGCCCGGCGGTTCGGATGTCTTGAGGATTTCAAGATGCGGGGTGAGGTCGACACCGTAATCGGCTGCACTCTTGTCGGCGATCGGCTTCTTCTTCGCTTTCATGATGTTGGGCAGACTGGCGTAGCGCGGCTCGTTAAGCCGCAAATCGGTGGTGACGATCGCCGGTCCCTTGAGCTTGACGGTCTGCAGGCCGCCATCGACTTCGCGCGTCACCTTGAAATCGGAGCCATCGACCTCGAGCTTGGAGGCAAAGGTCGCCTGCGGCCAGCCGAGCAGCGCGGCCAGCATCTGGCCGGTCTGGTTGGAATCGTCGTCGATCGCCTGCTTGCCGAGAATGACAAGGCCGGGCTTTTCTTCATCGACAATGGCCTTGAGGATCTTCGCCACCGCCAGCGGTTCGACCATGCCGTCTGCCTTGACCAGAATGCCGCGATCGGCGCCCATGGCGAGCCCGGTGCGGATGGTCTCCGACGCCTGGGCGGAGCCGATCGAAGCCACCACCACCTCGGTCGCCTTGCCGGCCTCTCTCAGGCGCAAGGCCTCCTCGACGGCGATTTCATCGAATGGATTCATCGACATCTTGACGTTGGCAAGTTCCACGCCCGATCCATCGCTCTTGACACGGACCTTGACGTTGTAATCGACCACCCGCTTTACCGGCACCAGAACCTTCATCGACCGTCTTTCGCTTGAATTTCAGGTTTGATCAGCTTGGGCGCGGAACCTAAAGGTCCCGCCAACCCCGGTCAACGAGCGAAGGCCAAAAATCGCTTCCGGACCGGCGCGATTAGCGGTTCTGGCCGGGCACCCAGAGCACGTCTCCTGCGCCATTCTGGTTCACGGAACGGCTTGCGACGAACAGGAAGTCGGACAGGCGGTTCATATAATGGATCGCCGCGGCGCTGACGGGCTCGTTGGGCCGTGCCGCGAGTTCCACCATGACGCGTTCCGCCCTGCGGCAAATGGTGCGCGCCAGATGCAGATGCGCCGCCGCTGGCGTGCCGCCGGGCAGCACAAACGAGGTCAGGGGCGCCAGCCCCTCGTTCAAGCTGTCGATGTCGCGCTCAAGCCGCTCGACCTGGCTGGACAGCATCCGCAACCGCTCCGCCTTGCCTTCGCGCTCGGGAACCGCGAGGTCGGCACCGAGGTCGAACAGGTCGTTCTGAATCAGGCCCAGCATGGCGTCGAGACCGCGCGCATCCGACAGATGCAGCCGGACGATGCCGATGGCGGCGTTGGTTTCGTCGACGGTTCCATAGGCACTGATGCGCAGATCGTATTTCGGGCGACGCTCGCCGCTGCCAAGCGCGGTGGTGCCGTCATCGCCGGTTCGCGTGTAGATACGGTTGAGAACGACCATCCGTGGCTCCCGTGTTCTCGGCCACCTCTCCCGGTGAAAGAGCGAGCACATCGGCTTCGCTGGGGTCCCGGCAAGCCATTCTCATCTTTTCAACGCCCCATCGCCCACACCGTCAGCATGGTGATGACGATCGCGATAAATTGCAGCAGCACCCGCCATTGCATCAGCTTCTGGGACAGGTTTGGCGACCCGCCCCGCATCATGTTGATGAGACCCAGCAGCAGCACGAAGGCAACGGCACCGACGGCAATGGGAAGAATTAACGTGCTCAGGAAGGAAGCCATGACCGTTACATAACACCTCGCCGCGCGGTCCGCCATCTTTCACAGCGCGCCGCCGGCCGGCAACGATCTGGCTTTTTGCCCAATAATATCAGATGGTAGCCGGGCGCGCCGCGTGAACCGATTTTCTGCCGTTCAAGGTGAAATGTGAGGCAGCTTCGCTACGTCTATCTGGTGTCACTGGATGCGTTCTACACGTTTCTCGCTGATGACGGCTGGGCAATCGCGAGCCATATCGCGCTGTCGACGCTGATGGCGCTGTTTCCGTTTCTGATCGTGCTGACGTCGCTGGCCGGGTTTTTCGGGTCGAAGGAACTCGCCGACCAGGCCGCCGAGCTGATGCTGCAGATCTGGCCGAAGCAGGTCGCCGATTCGCTGTCGGTCCAGATTCACGATGTGCTGACCACGACCCGCGGCGATGCGCTGACCATCGGTGCGCTGCTGGCGGTCTATTTCGCCTCGAACGGCGTCGAAAGCCTGCGCGTTGCGCTCAACCGGGCCTATGCGGTGGTCGAGCCGCGGCGCTGGTACTGGCTGCGCCTGGAATCGATCGGTTACACGCTGGTCGCCGCCTTTACCGCGCTGGCGATGGCATTCCTGATCGTGCTGGGCCCACTGATGCTGGAAGCCGCGCGGCGCCACATTCCGCTGGTTATCAAGAGCAACGAGAATTTTCTCAATATCGCGCGCTACGGCATCACGATCTCGGCGCTGATCGTGGCGCTGCTGATCCTGCACGCGTGGCTTCCGGCAGGCCGCCGCGGATTTCTGCAGATTCTGCCCGGCATCATCTTCACCATGGTGGCGTCGCTTGTCTCGGGCATCGTGTTCGGACAATACCTGGCGCGTTTCGCCAACAACTACGTCACGATGTATGCGGGCCTCGCATCCGTCATCATCGCCCTGGTGTTTCTCTATTTCATTGCCGCGATCTTCGTATATGGCGGCGAACTGAACGCCGCGATCATCAAGTCGCGGCTGCCGCACGGCGTGTCGCTTCAAGCAGCGCAGTCGCTAAAGCCCGCGGACTCACGGGCTTGACCAGGAAGGCATCGGCGCCGGCGGCGCGCGACGCCGTTTCATCATCGGCGCGGCCCGACACCCCGATGATGGCAATGCGCCCCAGCGGCGGGCGCAGGCCGCGAATCTGGCGGATCGCCTCGATGCCGTTGATGCCCGGCAGCACCATGTCCATCAGCACCGCGTCGAACTCGCCCCGCGCGATCCGCTCGGCGGCCGCCTCCCCCTGCCCGATGAATTCCGCGTGATGGCCGAGTTCGGTCAGGATGGTGTTGAGCACGACGCGGCCGAACGGATTGTCCTCGACGCTGAGAACGCGCAGTGCGCGAGCCTCGCTTGACGAGGCATCGACGTCGGAACCCGACGTGACCGCCACCGACCCCTTCGGCCGCGCCAGCACGACGGTCAGGGTGAAGGTGGTGCCGCTGCCGCGCCGGGGCGCAATCGCGATGTCGCCTCCCATCGCTCGGGCCAGTTGTTTCACCGAGGACAACCCGAGCCCGGCGCCGCCGAAACGCGACGCGATGTTGACGTTGGCCTGCGAGAACGGCCGAAACAAGCGCTTGATCTCGGCAAGCGTCAGCCCGATGCCGCTGTCGGAGACCGCGAAGGTGACGCCGACCGCGCCTTTCGGGCTTGGCGCCGTTGCGGCCCTCAGTGTGACGCTGCCGCGTTCGGTAAATTTCACCGCATTGTCGATCAGGTTTTCCAGTGCCGCGCGGAGACGGACCGGATCGCCGATCACGAAGGCCGGGATCTTGTCCGAAATCTCGACGGCCGAGCGCAGGCCCTTGGCCGCCGCCCGGCCCGCCAACGAATCGCCGGCGTTGCGGGCGAGGGCGCGCAAATCGAAAAAGTCCCGCCGAACCGCCAGTCCGGATTCGCCGCTTTTCGCGGCATCGACGAACAGGGTCGCAAGGCTCGCCAGATGTTCCGCGCCGGCCTTGATGGTATCGACCCAGCGCCGCTCGCGCTCGTCAAGGTCCGACGTTGCGAGGAGATCGCTGATGGCGAGGATTCCGGTGAGCGGCGTGCGCACCTCATGCGCGAATGCGGCAAGTGCGGCCTCGACCACGCCGGATGAGGCCGCCCTGTTGGCGGCGCGCTTGCCGCGGGCCTTGCGGGCGACCGCCGCCGGGACGCGCCTTTTCGTCGCCCGCCGTTTCGCTGGCCGCGTGGTGCGCTGTGAGCGCGATTTCGGCGCCATGATTCCCCCGCCCTGGCCGGCGCCAGCATGGCATGGCGCGGCTGCGGGAGCCACGCCGAAGGAAGTTTTCCCACCGATGTTGAGCGCCCGAAATTATGGCAAGCCGACGACGCGGCGAATGTCGGCCGGCGCCGCTCCAGCGGCGCGGAGTTCGCGCAAGCCGGTGGCTGCGGTCGATTTCGACAGCTTCCGTCCGGCGCTGTCGAGAATCAGGCGATGGTGCCGGTAGATCGGCTCGGGCAGGCCGAGCAGTGTTTGCAGCAGCCGATGCAGACTGGTCGACCAGAACAGATCCTGGCCGCGTACCACATCCGTCACGCCCTGCAGGGCGTCGTCGATCACGACCGAGAGGTGATAGCTGGTCGGCGTCTCCCGACGCGCCAGGACGGCGTCGCCCCATGCGTCCGGGCCGGCCGCCACCGCGCCGATCTCGCCGCCGGGTCCCTCGCCGTGCTCGATCCAGCCGAGATCGCCGACCCGGGCGCGGGCCGCCGCCATATCGAGCCGCAATGCCGGGGGCGCGGCGGTTTCGAGCGGGCGCGCATGCCGGGCGGGCGGAAGCGCACCGGGGTAGCGCGGCGCCCCGTCGGGATCGCGCGGCCACGGCGTCCCGGCTGCTTCCTGGCGGGCCACCCGTCGCGCCAACTCGGCACGGCTC
>JBDTKD010000487.1:0-7422 GCA_039935515.1 Bradyrhizobium sp. | reverse complement strand
CTCGAACACCGCTTCAAACCCAATATGAGCCGAGCCACAAGGGAACGGAAATTGGCAGGCTGGGCCCGCGCAGTAAAGGGCCTGCTCGCGAGCGACGAGGGGGAGGGGTGAGCCTTCGTCATTCCGGGATGCGCCGCTTGGCGCAGGCCCGGAATCCATAACCACGATCGGGAGTATGGATTCCGGGCTCGCGCCAAGAAAGAGGCGCGCCCCGGAATGACAAGGAGAAGTTCTCGTTCCCTATTGCGCTTTATATGATATATGTCATATTATGTTGCCATGACCGACCAGACCGTTTCAGCGATCGCGCCGCCGCATCAGGTCGCTTCGACTGTCCCGCAGATCGCCGTACTGGCCGCGCTGGCGGCGACGGGAACGCTGGCCACCAATATCCTGCTGCCCTCGCTGCCGCAGATGGCGCTCGCCCTCAACGTCTCGAGCGCAGCGGTCACCTCCGCGATCACGGTTTTCCTCGCGGTGTTCGCGATCGGCCAGCTCGCGGTCGGACCGATCTCGGATCGTTATGGCCGGCGCTGGCCTGTGCTGATCGGATTTGCGGTATTCAGCGCCGGCAGCATCTGGTGCGCCTTCGCTCAAGACCTGACCAGCCTGCTGATCGGTCGGAGCATTCAGGCTGCCGGCGCCTGTTCGACCTCGGTGCTCTCGCGCGCTATTGCCCGCGATCTCTTCAGCGGCGCCGCGCTGGCGCGCGCGATGGCGCTGATCATGATCGCCATGGCGGCGGCGCCCGGCTTTTCGCCGCTGCTTGGCGGCGCGCTCGACCACTATTTCGGCTGGCGCTCCGAATTCGCCTTCGTCGGGGTTTTCGCCGCGATCGGCGCCATCGCCTATGATCTGGTGTTCGGCGAAACCCATCGCTCGACGCGGATCCCGCTCAATCCGCTGGCCATCGCCAGAAATAATCTCGGCCTCATTGTCGATCGCCGCTTTGTGGTGCCGGCCGCGACCGTCAGCCTGATCATGGGCGGCCTGTTCGCGATGTTTGCGGCCGCACCACGCATTTTGATCGAGGGGCTGCAATTCAAGCCGATCCAGCTCGGCCTGTTCTTTGCCGGCACCGTGATGGTCGTATTCAGCGCCGGCATGCTCGCGACCAGACTGGCACCGCGCTTCGGGCTCGACCGCTCGATCAAGGGCGGCGTGCTGGTGGCGGCAGCCGGCAGCATCGCGATCCTGCTGGTGTCGCTGTTGTGTCCCGCCTTCCCGCCGTTCCTCGCGGCGATGTGCGTCTTCCTGCTCGGCATGGGCATCGTCAACCCGCTCGGCACCGCGCAGGCGCTGTCGCCATTCGGCGAGAAGGCCGGCGCGGCGTCCGCGCTGCTCGGGTTCTGGCAGATGATGGCTGCGGCGATCGGGGTCTGGCTGGCCGCGACGGTCTCCCCGCAGGCGATGTTCGCCCTCGGCCTCGTGCTCACCGTGGCCTCGCTGGCGGCGGCGGGTCTGTACACGATGCGGGCACGGAACACCCGCCAGAGCGTTTTCGAGCGAAGTGGTCCCGGTTCGCGTGAAGAAAACGCGTCAAAACAAGAAAACTAAAGCCCGGTTCTGATTCAATCAGAACCGAACAGGCTTTAGGCCGTGAACTCGTAAAGTTGCTGGGTTGACGCCGCGCCAGAGTCCGCTGCGCCCCATAGCCGAGGTGTTGCCGCATAGCAGCCAAACGACGCTATGGGCTAATAGCGACGTCGCCGCCTATTCGATCACCTCGTCAGCCCGGCCGAGCAAGTCCGCCGGAATGGTTACGCCAAGCGCCTTGGCGCTTTTCAGATTGACGATCAGCTCCACCTTGGTCGACTGCTGAACTGGAAGATCGGCGGGCTTTTCGCCGCGCAGGATTCTCCCGGCATATATTCCGGCGAGATGATACGAATCCTTGATGCTGCCGCCATAGCTCATCAAGCCGCCTGCCGCCGTGAACTCGGCATATTGGTAGATCGCCGGCACGGAATACTGTTTCGCAAGCGCAGCCAGTTGCCGGGTTTGGCCGTTGAAAAATGCGTCCGTGCCAATGGTCAGGATGCCGGCGTTCGTTTTCTTGAAGTCGGCGAACACGCGTTCCAGTTCGGCTTGCGTGCTGGCTTTGAGAATTTCGAGCGCGACACCCAACTGCCGTCCCGCATCACCTACGATCTCGATAACCGCCTTGCTCTGCGGATTCGTTGGGTTGACAAGCAAGCCAACTTTGGCATCCGGCACGATCTCGTGCGCCAATTCCAGGCGCTTGGGACCGACTTCGACGTTCAACTGCGAGATGCCGGTGACATTGCCTCCGGGATGACTGAGGTTCGGCACGAGCCCAACCTTCACCGGGTCGCTGCTCGTCGTGAAGACAATCGGAACAGTGGAAGTCGATTGCTTTGCGATGATATTGGCCGGCGTATTCGCAACGATCACGGCAACTTCGCTGCTGAGGAGATCGTGAAGGAGTTCGGCCAATCTGTTGTATTGGCCCTCGGCCCAGCGGAATTCGATGTCGACGCTCTGGCCCTCGACATATCCCTGTTCGCGAAGCCCGAGCCGAAAAGCCTTGACCATCGGCGCGTAGCCTTCGGGCGAAGAGCCGTTCAAAAATCCGATGACCGGCGGATGACGCGATTGCGCCCGCGCCGCCCACGGCCACGCCGCCGCGCTGGCCAAACATGCGATGAGTTCGCGCCGCCTCATTCGATCACCATTCGGCCGCCTTATGGGTGCGCCCGAGCGAGCCACATCCTCCTACATTATGGCCCCGTAATTTGGAATTTTAAACGGGCTGGTGGCGAAATAGCCTTACCGTGTCGGCGCCGCGACGTCTCAGTTGGATCAATCGCGACCGGGTCGAGCGCGATGGCCGAAGATTTTGGGCCGGCTACCCGCGAAATGTCCTGAGCGCATTATCGGATGTTGACGCCCGTTGCATGGCTGGGCCAAATGCGATGCAAAAGGTCGGGAATCAATGCGGAAAGCGCGGGAAAAACCAACAACGGCGCGTGAAGCATGAGCGGGCGCCAACTCCCGATCATTCTGGCGCTCGGCACCACACAGACCCTGGCCTGGGCTTCGAGTTACTATCTGCCGGCGATTCTGGCCGATCCGATCGCACGCGACCTCGGGGTTTCCAGCAACTGGATATTTGCGGCCTTTTCGGCATCGCTGCTGATCTCCGCCGTGCTCGGCCCGCGCGTCGGCCGCCAGATCGATCTCGTCGGCGGCAAATCCGTGCTGTCGCTTTCCAATTTGACGCTGGCCGCTGGACTGGTCCTGCTCGGGTTCACCTATTCGATCCCGGTGCTGGTCGCGGCCTGGATCCTGCTCGGCATCGGCATGGCAGCGGGCTTGTATGATGCGGCCTTTGCCGCGCTCGGGCGCATCTATGGCGACCAGGCGCGCCGGGCCATCACCGGCATCACCCTGCTCGCCGGTTTTGCCAGCACGGTGGGATGGCCGCTCACCGCCTGGGGATCGGACACCATCGGCTGGCGCAACACCTGCTTTGCCTGGGCGGCAGCCCATATCCTGATCGGCCTGCCGCTCAATCTTCTGATGCTGCCGCCCATCACCGGTGCGAAGGCGGCGGCCGAGACGGCCGTCAAGCCGCACATCCCGATCGACCGCACGATGGTGCTGCTGGCGTTTGCCTTCGCCGCGGCCTGGAGCGTCACCGGTGCGATGGCGGCACATCTGCCGCGGATCCTCGAGGCCGCCGGCGCGACCTCGGTGCAGGCGGTCGCGGCCGGTGCACTGATCGGCCCGGCACAGGTGCTGGCCCGCATTGTCGAGGCGAGTTTTTTCAGCCGCTACCATCCACTGGTCTCGACCCGGCTTGCCTGCCTGACGCACCCGATTGGCGCCGCCATCCTCGGGCTTGCCGGCGGCGGCGCGGCCAGCGTGTTCGCGATCTTTCATGGCACCGGCAACGGCATCCTGACCATTGCGCGCGGCACGCTGCCGCTCGCGATCTTCGGCCCCGAAAACTACGGCTATCGGCTCGGCATCATCGGCGCGCCGGCGCGAATGGCGCAAGCTGTCGCGCCGCTGGCCTTCGGCCTGCTGATCGACAGCATGGGCATCCATATCCTGATCGTGTCCTCCGCACTCAGCCTTGCGGCTTTGCTGGCATTGTGCCTGCTGCGGCAGACGCCGGCGGCGCCGTAGCTGCGCCGACGAGAATTAATCTTTCAATTCAAGCTGGGTTCGAGCAAAACCACGCCATGGCAGACAACACGGGTCCGATCACCTCCTTGAAGGGCTTGGTGCAGTGGGCGCTCACCCCGCCGCAGGCCTATGTGGTGTACGTGATCGGCCTGCTGCTGGTTTTCAGCGTGTCGTTCTTCGCCGGCACGCTGCAGCCGAGGAAGTCGGTCGAAACCGGTTCACCGCCGGTCTCCGTCCCGAAGAATTGACGTCACGCGGCGATTTGCCGTGCGCTCGCGTGGTCTGACCGCGACGCCCATCATGCCCGGGCATAGCCGTCCGAAGGACGGCTATGCCTGGCCATGACGGAAAGGCATGGTTCGAGACGGCGCGGAGTTTATCATCGGGCCGCGCTTCGCGCGGACCCGTTGGCGCCTCCTCTGGGAGCCTGAGGAGCGGCCACTTGGCCACGTCTCGAAGGATGAAGCCACGGTGTCGCCCAGCTCTTGCGCGCCGAACGCCGGAACCAACGCCAGCATTGACAGGCCATGCCGGTTTCGCTGTAATAAAGCTCTGGGGGCTTTGCGATCCCCCCATGAGGCGACATGCCCAAGAATCGCGTCCCGTTGATTTCACGAGGGCGCCTTCATGTCATCTCCCACATTCATATCCGCCGATAAGCTTGCTCGTCTGGTTGGCACGGCGAAATTGCCTGCGCTGATCGACGTGCGCACCGACGAGGACTTCGCCGCCGATCCGCGGCTGATTCCCGGTTCGATCCGACGTAACCATCTGGAGGCCGCCGCCTGGGGCGCGGAATTATCCGGGCGCTCAGCCATCGTCGTGTGCTTGCGCGGCCAAAAGCTCGCGCAAGGCACCGCCGCGTGGCTGAGGCATGTTAACGTAGCAGCCGAAGCCCTGGAGGATGGTTTCGAAGGCTGGAAGGCGGCCAAACTTCCTCTGGTCCCCGCGTCGAAACTACCCGCGCGCGATCCGCAGGGACGCACCGTATGGGTGACCCGCGCCCGACCGAAGATCGACCGCATCGCCTGCCCCTGGCTGATTCGCCGGTTCATCGATCCGAGCGCGGTGTTTCTGTTCGTGGCGCCTGCCGAGGTTGTCGCGGTCGGCGAGCGCTTCAACGCTGCTCCCTTCGATATTGAAAACGTGTTCTGGAGCCATCGCGGCGAGCTCTGCACCTTCGATGTGATGATCGAGGAGTTCGGCCTGGCGACGCCGCCCTTGCTGCGGCTGGCAACCATGGTACGCGCCGCCGATACCGGGCGGCTCAACCTGTCGCCGGAATCGCCCGGGCTGCTTGCCGCGTCGTTGGGCCTGTCGCGAATGTATGACGACGACCTCGAGCAGCTCGAGGCCGGCATCGCGCTATACGACGCATTCTATCGATGGTGCCGTGACGCGACCGGCGAAACCCACAACTGGCCGACCAACAAGGCCAAGCCGTGATCGATATCGCGGCAAACCGGAAGCTAACGCCGCGCTCCCTACCCCCGGTTCAAACAGGAGGACAATCAAATGCGTATCATGCCTTGGCCCGTAGCCGCGCTTTTCGTCGCCTCGTTTGCCACCGTCGCGACCGCTCACGAAATCGACTGGAAAAAAGTCGATGACGCATTTGGCAGGAAGCCGGCCGTTTCAGGCGACGTGCATCGCTACGGTTTCCCGCGCACCGATGTCACGGTGACGCTCGACGGAGTTACCATCAAACCGGCGCTGGCTCTTGGAGGATGGGTAGCGTTCAAGCCGATGCATGGCGGAGCCATGGTGATGGGCGACCTGGTATTGCTGGAGAACGAAATCGAGCCTGTTATGCTCAAGATGATCGACGGCGGGCTTGAAATCACCGCTGTACACAATCACCTGCTTCGCGCGAGCCCCGCGACATTCTACATGCATGTCGGAGGTCATGGCGATCCGGCCAGGATGGCGGCGGTTATTCATGATGCCCTTGCCGTCAGCAAAACCCCACTCACGACGCCCACCCCAGCCACTGCTCCGCCCGCGGTCGATCTCGACACGGCTCAACTCGATCAGATCATCGGGGTCAAGGGCCACGCAAACGGGGGCGTTTATCAGTTCAATGTGCCTCGCCGCGACCCCGTAACCGAGAACGGAATGCAAATGACTCCGCCCGCGCCGTTGGGCGCAGCGATCGGCATCAACTTCCAGCCGACCGGGGGCGGCAAGGCGGCTATTACCGGTGATTTCGTCCTCACCAATGACGAAGTGAATCCTGTCATTAAGGCGCTGCGCACGAACGGCATCGACGTCACCGCGCTCCACAGCCATATGCTGGACGAGCAGCCTCGGCTGTTCTTCCTTCATTTCTGGGCCAACGACGACGCCTTGAAGCTCGCCCGCGGGTTACGCGCCGCACTCGACAAGACAGCGAGCTCCAAGAACTAGCCGGGACATTGGGATCCGGTCGGAAAAATAATGCTGACGCATTTTATTCATGGGGCGTGACATGACGCCGACAACTATTCCAGGTGGCCGGATTGGCGAACTGGTTCGCTACTTCCTGCGTCTCGGGTTTCTCGGCTTCGGCGGGCCGGTTGCGCTCGTAGGACAAATGGAGCGCGAGCTAGTAGACGAACGCAAATGGCTTACAAAGGAACAGATGCGCGAGGCCATCGCCATCTGCCAGTCGCTTCCGGGCCCTCTCGCGATCCAGGTCGGAGTCTATGTTTCCTATCTCCGTGGCGGATTTTGTGGCGCCTGGGCCGGAGGTTGGGCTTTCATCCTTCCAAACTTCGCCATCGTGGCTTCACTCGGCGCTCTCTACGTCTATCTCGGCAACCTCCAGCCGGTAACCGCGATCTTCTACGGCGTCAGCCCCGCCGTCATCGCGCTGATCCTGCATTCCTGTTACCGGTTGGCAAAGCTCGGCATGGAAGACTGGATGCAATGGATGATTGCAGCGGTCTGCCTCATCGTCACCATTGTCCTTCAGGCCGAGGTGGCGCTACTGTTCATCGGCGCAGGCATCGTCGGCATTCTGTATTACGGCTGCCTGCTCCACCGTTCGCCTCCGGCAGCGCTTTCGGTAACCGTAGTGCCGATTTTGGCACAGCTCGCACCGACCGTCTCAGGCTCGATCTTGAGCAAGCTTTTGTTGTTTTTCCTAAAAGCGGGGTCGTTGACCTTCGGAAGCGGCCTCGTCATCGTGCCATTCCTCGAGCAGGGACTGGTTCAACAGTTCGGCTGGCTGGATCAACGGCAATTCCTGATCGCTGTCGCCATCGGCATGATCAGCCCTGGCCCGGT
>JBDTKD010000486.1:0-7052 GCA_039935515.1 Bradyrhizobium sp. | reverse complement strand
GCCCGACGGTGTCGGCCGACAGCGGCTGCGGCGCCGGGGACTCGCTCAACAGCTCAAAGTGGCGCAGCGCGGCCAACCGTGCGAGGCCGTCGAGATCGCGGCAGACCCCGAAGCCGCGATAGCCGGCAAAATTCTGCATCCGGTCGTAGAGCGGCAGGCCCGACAACTCGACCGGCAATTGGCCGCCACCGTCGACCGGCCAGTTCAGCGTGATGCCGCTCCAGGTATTGCGGGTAGCGATCGCCTTGAGTACGCGGCCGTCGGGATCGAGCGCGAACGCATCGGCGATTTCATGCCACAACCGGCCGAAGCCGACGGCGGTGCGTGCGCCGATCAAATGGGTGAATTCATCGGAAGCGAGCGAGAAGCGGCCATCGGCGTCCATCTGCCATACAAAGCGCAGCGGTTGCAGGCGCGGCTCCGGCTCGTCGAGCCATGACGGCGTCGGAATCGGCGCCGGCCCGACCGACGGTGAAGCCGGCGCTTCGACCGCCGCCGGCTGCCCCTGGGCAGGCGGAATTGTCGGCTCGTCGGCAACAGCCTCGACATAGGGCGAAGGCTCGTGCGGCCGGGCTTCAGGAGGCTTGGCTTCAGGAGGCTTGGCTTCAGGATCTGACGTGACCGCTTCTGCCGGTGTCTCCGCAGCCGACATCTGGTTCGGTTCGTCCGGTTCGGCGAACTCGTCGACCAGCGCAAATTCAGCCGGGGCTTCGCCGGACAGGGCGGGTTGTTCGTAATCGGGGACCGGCCGGTCCGCAGCCGGCGCGACCGGCTCCGATTCCACTTCGACCTGCGGCGATGCCGGGGCACCCGTGTTCCCGGCCTGCGCGGCGCCGGCCGCGAACAGCGCCACCAGGCCGACATCCGCGCCGCTTCCGACCCGCTGCAGCACCAGGTGGCCGACGCCGACCGGCGTTTCCGCGCGGCCCTGCCGCAGCGCGTCGCGGCGCGCATCGTCGAGCCCGGCCTCGGCGAGACTGTGGAATCCGAGCAGCGTCTGTGCCGCATCGCTGGCGCCGACGAACATGCCGTCGCGGGCGAACGCCGCAATCGGCGTGTCGATGCCTTGCACCAGCCGTTGCAATCGCTCCACCAGCGGCATCGCGCGGCCAGCCGGCGCGGTGGCCACAATCAGGATGCCGGGATGGCCATCGGCAAAATCAAGCCGCGCACAGGCGCAAGTTGCGAGTGTGCCGAGCGCCGCGCCGAAGCCGTGCAGCCGCTCCAGCCGGACGGCGCCAGTCGATGCAAGCTTGCCGGCGAGCTGCACGACCTGGCGCCGATGCGGATCCGCCGGTCCGAACGTCTTCCGCGCAAGCGCTGCGGCATTGTCCGCGCCAAACAGTCGGGCGCCGACCGGATTGGCCCACGGAATCCTTGTGCCATCGATCGACCACAGCCAGGCGGGAAAGACGCTCGTTGCGTGCACGCTCAGCCGTGGATCCTCGGCGCCTCGCAGCTGGAATTCCGTAGGGTTCATGGCAGTGACATGACCGGCGCTAACAGACGATGGCATTCAGAGATCGGCCGCCAAACGATGACAGCCTTAACGGATTGTTAGTATTGCCCGCGGCAGCCGGCAGGTCCACGGGCTGGGCCACCGCGCAGCGCTGCAAAGGCGCGCTAACCGTAATTGATTTGAACCTGCCGCCGGCTCTCGCGTTGGGATGGTGCGCGGTGACGCAAGGTCACAGCGGGAACCGCTGCATGGCGCGTCAGGCCGGCAAAGCCGTCGCCGGCAGGATGGAACGGACAGTCCCTGGGGAACCCGGGGCAGCAAACGGCCCCATCCAACCCAACAGGAGTAGGATCATGAGCGAACGTCAGCAGGACCGTTTCGAGATGCCAAAAGGGATGCGATCGATGGCCGAGGCGGGCTTCGATCAGGCCCGCAAGGGCTTTGAGCAGTTCCTGGCCGGCGCCCAGCTGGCCAAGGGCTCTATCGAGGAGCGCGGCGCGACGGTACGGGCCGGCGCCAGGGACATCGGTGCCAAGGCGTTCGCCTGTGCCGAACAGAACGTGCAAGCGTCGCTCGATCACGCGCAGGCGCTGCTGCATGCAAAGAATGTGACCGAAATGATGCGGCTGAATGCCGATTATGCGCAGACCCAGATGCGCGTGCTGGCCGAACAGGCGAGCGAAATGAGCCAGATTGTCGGCCGCGCCGCGATCGAGGCCGCCAAGCCGAAGGCGTGACGCCTGGAGTACCATCGGTTGATATTTTCGCTGGTTCATCCGGGGCGTGCGCCTGGATGGGGTCTGCCATGCGGCATTGCACCACAGACCTCGTTGCATTGCACAAAATTGACATGATATGGGAGTTGAATGCCCGAGCCCACCGAAGGGCGCTCCCGTCACCCGGTTTACCGTGATCCGCGTCGATGTCCGGCATTTTTGCAACCGGCCGTCTGCCGGGTCACATCTACTCACCCCCCACTCGCGAAGGATGCAAGTCATGGCAAGTACCGACCCGTTTTCGTCTTCTGTTATCCCGTTCGAGGTTCCCGAGCAGGTGCGTGCATTCGCCGAAAAGGGCGTTTCGCAGGCCCGCGATAATTATGCCAAGTTCAAAGATGCCGCCGAGACCCACAACGGCACCATCGAGGCCGTGTTCTCCACCGTCAGCAGGGGCGCCAGCGAATACTCCGCCAAGCTGATGGAAATGATGAAGACCGCGACCACGGCGAACCTCGACTTCGCCCAGGAATTGATCGGCGTGAAGTCGCCCTCGGAGGCGATGGAGCTGTGGTCCTCGCACGCCCGCAAGCAGTTCGAGTCCTTTACCGCCCATGGCAAGGAGCTCACCGAACTGGCCCAGAAGGTTGCGACCGAAGCCGCCGAGCCGATCAAGGCCAATGCCTCGAAGCTGTTCAAGCCGGCCGCCTGATCGCCAGCTCTTTTCGTTCCGAACAAACCGGCCCGGACCGCAAATCCGGGCTTTTTTGTTGACGCATTCCGGCCGCGGCGGAAGCCCGGATGGCCCGGGACCGCCGCACGAAACGACGTCGACGCCGCCATCTCCCGGCCTTGCCAAAGCCGGGCGTTGCACCTAGTTTCCGCCCGGTTCGGCACCCCGTTTCCGGCAGCCGACAAGGACGCAGTTGTAGCTCAGTTGGTTAGAGCGCCTGTCTGTGGAACAGGAGGTCGGTGGTTCGAGCCCACCCAACTGTACCAAGCATCGCAATCGATCCGGCGTCAGGCGCGTTGTGGCTTGCTTCGCCGTTGCGCTCCCCGCGACAATCGCCAGCGAAGACGATCAGTAAGCCCTGCGCCGAACGACAACGGCACGGCGCGGCGCGACGACCACGCGGCGTGGAGCAACGACGACGGCGCGGGGGGCGACAACAACGGGGCGATGGGCAACGCAACCGGCGCGGTACACGCCGCGCGCGCAGACGATGGCGCTTGCTTCCAGCGTACTGAGGGCGACGAAACCGCCTGCGAGCAGCGACAATATAGCCAGATGCTTCATGGGGCTTCCTTTTATTCGTTGGTTATTGCGGAGTTCTACTTGGGAATATCATAGCTGATCCCCCCTCAACGATGTTTTGGCTGTCCGTCTGGTTCGAGGCGGCAGCCCCAGGCGATTTCGACCCATGCAAAGTTGTTTGAGATTGCCTGCCCAGTCAAGCCGATGGGCGGCGTTATGTTCTCGGCCACGGGTCTGGCGAGCTTGTGGGTGCCTTTTCCCGCCGCCAGGCGATAGCACCTCCATCCGCCGTCGAGCGGTCCGGTTTAACTGTCCATTTACCATAAATGTTCATGATAGGGGTCGCGGTTAGATAATCGTAGTTATTTGCAGAAGGTCTCGAACTCATGGCGCAGCGCGGGTTGAGAGCGGCGGTCGGCAGCAGCGAAAAAGTCCTGAAGTTTGCGCGGTCGTCTGCACCGGATTATGGCGCGACCGCTCTCAATCTCGTCTATCAGGCCGCCGAAGTCATCGGCGGCATTGAAGACCGCGCCCGCGAGACCGAAGCCCGCGCACAGTCATTGTGCAGGAGCGCCGCCGAAAGACTGACCACCGCCGAGCAGCGCTTGGAAAACGCCGAGCGCGAGCGACGCGAACTCATCACCGCGACCGATTGCAAGCTGCAGGACGCGTCGCGAGCCCTGAAGCAAGCCCAATCGCGGATCGTGGCGGTGGAAGATCAACTCACGGCGGTGGAATTCCGGGCGCAGGCCGCCGAGGCCGAAGCGCGCGAGGCGCAGCAAGCCCTCGCGCTGGTCGAGGAGGCCATCCGCAGGCGCCTGTTGTGCGCAAGCCCGGAAGCGACCGACAACGCGGTCGCCTGAACGCTCGGAATCATTCGGCTCGCATCGAACGTGGTGCGCCGGCTGGTCGCGATGCTCGGCGCGACCGAGGCGGGCTCGTGCGCATGGTCCGCCGCTTGCCAATCCTCCGCCAGTCCCCCACAATTCGCGCCATCAGCGCCTCGGGGGATTCATGGCTATCGTGCAATCGGCAAGTTTCCAGTTCGGTCTGCTGCTCGCGACCGCGCTTTCGGCAGCGATGCTGCCGACCGCAAGCGAGGCCTATACGCCGGAGCAGCAGCAGGCCTGCAGCGACGATGCGTTTCGGCTTTGCGGCCCCGAGATTCCGGATGTCGATCGCGTCACCGCCTGCATGGTCAGCAAGAAGGAGCAGCTTTCGCCGGGCTGCCGGGTGTTCTTCAAGCCCGGCCCGGAGCCGGACGCAGGCGCGCCGCTCAGCATCAGGCCGGGGGCTGCAAAGCCGCACAAGGCCAAAAAAGCGGCCCGGCGCGGCGCGACCTGAGGGCAGTGCAGCATTGTTCGATGCCGGCACGCCATGCGGCGTCTCGGCTTGCCAACACCCGGCCGCTCACTCACACTTGCTCCACAACGAAAATGTGGAGGAAGCCCGATGTCGGTTCGCAGGATGATTCTCCTTGGTGCTGCGCTGCTGCTGCTCGCGCCGCCGGCGCTGGCCGAGAAGCAGTATGGTCCCGGCACCAGCGATACCGAGATCAAGATCGGCCAGACCATCGCCTATAGCGGCCCGGCCTCGGCCTATGGCACGCTTGGCAAGGTGGAGGCCGCCTATTTCAAATGGTTGAACGACACCAAGGGCGGCATCAACGGCCGCAAGATCACCTTCATCAGCCGCGACGACGGCTATTCGCCGGCGAAGGCGGTCGAAAATGCGCGCAGCCTCATCGAAGGCGACGAGGTCGCGTTGATGTTCGGCGTGCTCGGGACGCCGCTCAACATGGCGATCCGGCCCTATCTGAACAAACAGGGCGTGCCGCAGCTGTTCGTCGCCGCCGGCTCGTCGGCCTTGAACGATCCCGCGCATTTCCCCTGGACCATGGGCTGGCAGCCCAATCTGCGCGACGAGGCGAAGTTCTATGCGAAGCACCTGCTTGCCCACAATCCGAAGCCGAAGGTCGCCGTGCTCTATCAGAACGACGATTTCGGCAAGGATCTGCTGAACGGCCTCAAGGAAGGCCTGGGCGAAGACTCCGACAAGATGATTGTCAGCGCGCAGAATTTCCAGTCGACCGATCCCACCATCGACAGCCAGATGGTGATCCTGCAGAACTCCGGCGCCGACGCGCTGTTCCTGTTCACCTATGCCAAGCAGGCGGCGCAGGCGATCTCGAAAATGTACGATCTGAAATGGAAGCCCGAAACCTATTTGCACCTCGGCGCGGCGTCGGTCGGCGCCACCTTCAAGCCGGCCGGGCTCGACAAGTCGGTCGGCATCATGAGCGCCGGGTTCATGAAGGACGTCACCGATCCCAAATGGGCCACCGATCCCGCCGTCAAGACCTGGACCGAGTGGATGAAGGCCAACATGCCCGGTGCCGATCTCAATGACAGCCTGACCGCCGCCGGCTACAGCTTCGCCCAGACGCTGGAACAGGTGCTGAAACAGTGTGGCGACAACCTCACCCGCGAGAACATCATGAAGCAGGCGGCGAGCCTGCATGATTTCCGCGTCGGGTTGCTGTTGCCGGAGAGCCGCATCAACACCTCGGCCACCGACTATCGCGTCATCACCTACATGCAGCTGCAGCGCTTCAACGGCGCGAGTTGGGATGACGTGAAGTAACGCCGCGCATGGTGTCATTGCACGGAACGGCGTGACCGACAATGCACCGTCATTGCGAGGAGCGTCAGCGCTGAAGCAATCCATCGCCGTCGTATGCGGAACTATGGATTGCTTCGCTTCGCTCGCAATGACGGCGGTCTGCCAGCCCCGGATCGCCGGTTGGCGGCACGGCTTGCCGTGGATATCCCGCCCTTGGTCTGCTTCGAAAGCCGCCGCGCGGCGGCCGGACTCGTTTTGTTCGCCCGACCGCCGTTTCAAATATCGCGAAAAGGTTGAATGCGAAGGATTGACCAATAGGTGGCAAAAACCGCTTAATCGCCACTGGTGATTCGATTTTTTCGGTTCTGCTGCGGCGTAAGGGTGTGACTCAAAAGCCCGCGTCCAAGATAAATCCGGGGCTTCGCCACAATTTGCAGTAAATTTTTCTTTCACGAATCACCGCGCTGATTCATTTTTGATTTCTGGGGTCAATCTGGAGGCCAAGGTATGAACGTCATTGTTTTCGCATCGCGTAAGGGCGGCTCGGGAAAGAGTACCCTGGCAGCCCATCTCGCTGCGCAAGTCCATAAATCAACCAAGCCGTGCCTGCTGGTCGATGCCGATCCGCAAGGATCGCTCACACTTTGGCACAAGCTGCGCGGCACCAACGAACCGACGATCAAGACGGCGGTCAATTCCGTCAGCGGGATCGTCGCCGCCGCCAAGCGCGACGGCATCGAATGGGCGTTCATCGATACGCCGCCGAACATGTCGTCGGTCGTGGAAGACGCTATCAGGAGCGCCACGATGGTGATCATTCCGGCCCGGCCGGGGGTATTCGACGTCAATGCGGTGCAGGAAACGATTCAGACCTGCCGCTCGGCGCGCAAGCCCTATGCGGTCGTGCTCAACGGCGCGCCGGCGCGCCGGGACGAGGTCGAAAGCCCGATCGTTACCATCGCCCGCGAGGCACTCGCCAAGTTCCGGGCTCCGGTCTGGG
>JBDTKD010000485.1:0-4012 GCA_039935515.1 Bradyrhizobium sp. | reverse complement strand
CCAAGGCATTGCCGTGGTCCGAAGCCGATACGCGTTCACGCCGACATTGTTCCCGATCGCGCCAGCATTTCGGCGCCCATAACCCAGGGAGAGGTTCACGACGCCGGCCGCGGTACCCGGTTCAATACGGGCGGTGACCTTGATGGAGCGATTGTCAGTGGTGATCTGAATGACGTCGCCAGACCCGATGCGAAGCCGTTCCGCATCTGCGGGCGCTATGGTCAGAGAATGACCCCAAACCTCCTTACTGAACGGCTTTGGGCATTCTTGCAGCCAAGGGCTATTGGCCCAGCTCCCGTCCCAGACGCATGGATCGGGACGCAACACCAGCGACATTCCTTCCGGCTGCTCGATCGGCGCGAGCGGAGGAAGTTGCGGGGCTGCGACGGTGGTCGGAACGGAGGTGGTTTGCGCGATTATCCCGTCGTGGAGCACTTTTCGCCACCAGGTTTCGAAATCTGGTCCACCAATCGGTTGCCAGGTTTCGCGAACCAAATCGTAGGACAAAGCATTTGGCTGGCCCATAACGGTGGCCAAGAGTTCGTGCGCCGTTCGGCTGGCATAGAGCGGCAAGATCAACGGTTGGACGATACTTGCGGTGCCGTCGCGGGCTCGAAGATCCGACCAGCTTTCGAGCGCGTGGGACAGAGGAACGTGCCATTGGCACGACATCGCGGTTTCATCCAGATGCGAGCCGAGGTGGACGCTTGAAGACGCTCTCCTTAATAGGTTTTCCATTGGCAGATCGGCGGGCGCATCGTAAGCCGGATTTGCATTCAAGATCAGGAGCAACTTGACGCTGCCGCCATCTAGAGCGCTCGCCAGGTCCGCAAGGGACGATGGTTCTCTCCCTTGCGGCTGATCTATGGGTTCGATGAAATCGGTCGGCGCATTGAGCTGATGGTTGATCCAATGAACCAGTGCCTGGACTTCTGGAGATTGCGTCGGACCCGCGAGGACGAGCGCTTGCCCGCGGGCAGCCATCAGGGCTTTAGCAGCTGCTTCGGCGAAATGGAGGGCTTCTTCAGGAAGTGCCGGCTTTGGAAATTGGGCTCCGAGCTGGTTGGCGACGGCGACAGCAACATTGGAAATGCTGCGGGGATGCAAAGCCAGCCGATGGTCTGCTTTGGCACCGGTAAGCGTAAGCGCGTTTTCAGCGGTGTACATCCGCGAGAACCCCTGCGGATTGGCTGGATTGCGTGCGCTCGCCCAGTCATGCGCGCACCGAACCTGGTCGGGACCGGATCCCAGCGGATCGGCATCAAGCGTTAGAACGACGCGGGCGTCACCAAGACGCGGCCTCGGATGCAGCGGTCGGCCAAAAGCGATCTTTGTTCCATCGCGTTCGTATTCTTCCCCGATCGGTTCATAGGCATGCCATGTCGCTTGGGGGTATTTCGCAAGAAGCTCATTGATTTGCCGAAGCAATGTCGGGGAGGTAATTCGGCCGGTCAGCAGCCTTAACCCTTCCCCGTTCGATGCTTTCAGACGCTGCATTTCCGGCAGCAGCGCTGCGAGGAACATGTCCCATGATGAAATGTCTCCGTTATGCATCGAGGTTTGCGATCTATCCGGATCGTAAAGTGACAAGACTGCTGCCTCAGCGAATACGTCGGTAGCACCGAGACTTGCCGGATGGCGCGGATTACCCTCGATCTTGATCGGGCGCCCATCGGTCGAGATCGCAAGAACGCCGCGGCCATACCCGCTCAACGGCAGCGTCGTTGCAAAACGCAAAAGCTCGCCGGGCACGACGCGTTCCGGCATATTGACGTAAGGGACAATCTCTTCAGCCGGCTTGCTGCAGCCCGCGACGGTCAGGGCCATCTGGGCCGCAAATAGCTGAAGTGCGCGCCGGCGGCTAAGCGCAGGCGTCGTCGGGCCAATAGCCGAGGGCTCCAATCCAGTCGACCCATCCTTCATTATCGATGACATTTTGAACAATCCGTCAGATGGTTAACGTCGATATGATACTCGCGCACAAGACGGCGGCCCCGGTCGAGTTGATCCTCGGGCATCGTCCACTTCATGTCGAATACGGCGCTCCGCGGTCGAACATAATTTTCGGGATTGCGGTGGCAGGTCAGGCACCACCCCATCGTAAGGGGTGCCGCTTGTTTCATCAGCGGCATGCGGTCCACCCGGCCGTGACATGTAGAGCAGCCAACTCCCTTGGCCACATGGATACTGTGGTCAAAATAGACATAGTCGGGAAGCACATGGACCCGACGCCAATGGATCGGCTGATCCTTTGCGAGGCTATCGCGTACCGGAGCCAGCATCGATGCGTTCGTCCAGATCTGCGAATGACACGTCATGCAAGTTTCCGTAGGGGGAATTTCGGCGAACCGTGCTTTCTCAACCGACTCGTGGCAATAGCGGCAATCCAGGCCGAGACCTCCGACATGATGGGCGTGGCTGAACGGTACGGGTTGCTCGCGCGTTATCGATTGATCGGTCACATAAGGAGAGCGCATCACCGAATAGGCCAGTCCCACGAACACAATTGGCAGTGCCGCAAGCAACGCCATGACGACTTTTGCGATGGTATTTGATCGCGGGCTGAATATTTGGACCATGTCCGCGGACCCCGGCTTCGGCTGACGGACGCACGATCCGAACCATGTTAGATTATCGACAAGTAATCGGATAGACGGCCAATCGACATTGGATTACGTTTTCTCTCAGGACAGGGATTTGCGGCGACTATTGGAGTTCGTGCGCATTAAGTCTCATGGCGTGGTTGCCTTGAGAGTTTGACGCAGGGATTTGACTGCATCGGCTGTGACGACTGGCGCGGCATTGCCCCAGGCATTGCGAACGTAGGTTGCGACCGCGGCGACCTCGGTGTCACCGAGTTTCCAGTCGTAAGATGGCATGGACGATGCAGTCGGCCGCTGATCGGTGACCGCCGTCCGCGCCCCTTGCAAAATCATGCGGATAACGGTGGTTGGATCGCTCGATTGCACATTGGAATTCTTCGCGAGCGGAGGAAACATATGAGGTACGCCACTGCCATTTGAACGATGACATGCTGAACAACTGTCGGCATAAATTGTTCGACCGGTGTCGTTGGTGCCTTGATCCACTTTGGATGGCGATGTTCCGGACTTCCCGTTCACCTCCTTCAAATAGATTGCCATGGCGTGCAGGTCACTGTCGCTCATCTTTGAAGTTGAATCGCGCACAACTTCCGACATCAGCGCGGCCGCGCCGCTATGGACATTGCGGCCGGTCTTGAGATACTCGGCGATTTCATCGGCGGTCCATGAGCCGACGCCGAGATGCTGGTCGTCGGTGATATTGGGCGAGAACCAGTTCTGCAGCTTACCCCCGTCAAGCGCTTCTGCTGCCTTATCCGCGCCAAGGAGATTCTTCGGTGTATGACAGGCGCCGCAATGGCCCGGCCCTTCGACCAGGTAGGCGCCGCGATTCCATTCGTCGCTTTTGTCCGTTCGAGGCGTAAAGGTTCCGGGCGTAAAGAACAGCATGTCCCAGCCACGCATAAAAATTCGATGATTGAGCGGCCATTGGAGCTTGTTTTTTGGACGCGGGCTCGAAACGGGCTCCAAAGTGTTGAGATAAGCACGGATCGCCAAAACGTCGTCGTGCTTCATTTTGGTAAAGTACGGGTACGGAAAGGCCGGATAGAGCCAAGCGCCATCAGGACCAACGCCTTCATGCATGGCCCGGTAGAAATCCGCGTCCGACCATGCCCCAATTCCGGTTTCTCGATCGGGCGTGATGTTGGGGGAATAGAGCGTTCCAAAAGGCGTCTTAATGGGGCGACCGCCAGCGAACGGCTTCTTTTGATCTTGGGTATGACAAGCCATGCAGTCGCCGGCATCGACAAGAGCCTTCCCGCGCTGCACTTGCTCGAACGATTGCTCGCCTGCGCTCGCCGGAGCGGCAACGGGTCCACCGAACGCCGCTAACTGCACCGCCAGTACTACCAAGCCTCGCAACGCAATGCGCCTCGTCGCCTCTCAAGCTTGTACCAACGGCCCGGGAT
>JBDTKD010000484.1:0-2868 GCA_039935515.1 Bradyrhizobium sp. | reverse complement strand
TCGCCGTCACTCACCCGAGGTGGGAGCCGTATGCCCGAATCGGGCACGTACGGATCTGTGCGGGGGGCGCTCAGTAATGGGCGTCCCTACCGCGACCGCGAAGGAGCGCTCCTCACCATGAGGGTCTGAGACCTCATCCTTCAGGAGCATCGCGAAGCGATGCGTCTCGAAGGATGAAGCCATTGTGGTCGAAATTGCGCTAACTGGGTTGCGCGCGCTGATCCGTCCGCGCCCGGAGCGAATCACGGCGCCGGCGATCACTTCTGGCTGCCCTTGGCCGCCTTGCGGGTCCGGCCCGCGGCTTTGCCGCGCAAACGCGCGATCTGGCCCCTCGGCAGGGTGACGCAGATCTCCCCGATCCATTCCAGCTTGACGCCGTTGATCGGCTTGGCGTTGAAACTCGTCAGGTTGACGACGGCGGAAGAGTTGCCCCGCTCGATGGTTTTCAGGTAGCGCTCACCGGTCTTGAGCCGGACCGCGGCCTCCTCCCCGTAGAAACTCGCCAGCGGGTGGCGCTGGTCCCTGAAAACCACGATCACATCGCCATTTTCGTACTTCGGCAGCATGGAATCGCCAGCTACCTCGAAGGCGATGGTTTCCTCGGCGATCGGGAACGGCAGTTCGACTTCGCCCAGGCCCTCCGGCGGCACCTGCTCGTGTTCGGGTTCGATCGCCGCACCGGCTCCGACCCGGCCCATGATCGGCACCGAGTTCAGTTCGAGATATTCGACGATCGGCGTGATCTCCGCGGCCTTGATCAGGCGCAGCCCGGACAGGATTTCGGACACCGCGCCGGGGCGGACGCCCATCGCCGCCGCCAGACCGCCCTTGGTCTTGCCGGGCTTTTGCAGTCCCCGTTCGATCAGCCCGATGTCCAGCATGGCGGCGACGTCTCCTCAGTTCCGCCACATGATAGCAATTCCGATTATCAGAAATCAAGCTTGACTTTCGTTTCGGTATATCCGAAATTGCTGGACGTGGGATCGGTCGCCCGCTTCATCGGGCGGTCCGGTTCGATCGACTGGAAATCGTTGTTGCGTCCAGACCGGACGGCGCCCTGGCGCCGGCCGACGGCACTCGCTTGCCGCGGCGCCCGCAACGACGGCGGAACATCGGGAGGAGCGAATGCAATCAGACTGGGCGCCGGCGCATTGCGACGCGCTGCGCAAATTGCTGGCGAGCAGCCTGTCCTATTCGGAAATCGCCGCTGCACTCAACGTGATATTGCAGACTACCTATTCCCGCAGCGCCGTGATCGGCCGCGCCAAGCGCATGGGGCTTACCGGCACGCGGCCCGAGGGCCGGCCGAAACCATCGCCGAAGGCACGGCCGCCAAGCCTGCACCGGCCGCGCGAGCACCATGGGGCCGAGCTCAGGTGGCGTGCACCGATTCTTGAACCCGTCGAACCGGTCAAGCTCCGCTGTGCCGATATCGATCCGCGCCATCTTTCGCTGGCAGATCTTCAAGCCGGCGATTGCCGATACCCTTATGGCGGCGACGAGGAAGGCGAGCCGATCACCTTCTGCGGTCATCCCCGCCACGAAAACTCGAGTTACTGCGCGGCCCATTTCAAACTGACGCGGAACACCGAGGCTGCGCCGGAAGCCGCGACGGACGAAACCGCGCGGCGGCCGTGGAGACCGCATGACCGTTCGATGGGGGCGGTCGAGATCCCGACGACGCTGCCACGCCGCCATCGCTGGGAGAACGTAACCAGCCTGCTCGATTTCAAGCTTCAGCACAGGGAGTGAGGAAATGCCAAGGACCAAACGCAAAAAGCCGTATCGGTTCGCAACGGCCCATGACCGGCGATCTCGCGATCTTCCGCACAATGCCGAAGTGGCGACGATCGAAGTCGACGATCCGTTGGCGCTCGAGCCGGGAGACAGGATCGTCACGCTGCGTTCGATTCGCAACGATCCGCTGGCGCGGCTGCATTCCCATCGCCAGATCGACGAGGCGCAATACCGGGGCGGCCGCGCCTTCCAGGATGATTGGGAAAAAGCCGAGCGCGGCCCGCGGGCTCTCGACCCCTCGAGGGAATATGTCGATGGCGGACAGTTTCGCGAGCCGATCACGGAACGCCAGCGCAAGGCGGTGTTGCGGTTGAACCGCGCCGAACGCGAACTCGGTGCCGACGGGTCGGCACTGGTGCACGGGATCCTGATTCTGGGCATGACGATGGAGCAGGTCGGATTGCGGCGCGGTTTGCGCAGCCAGCGCTGGATCGACTATTTCGCGCGCCGTTTCCGCGAATGCCTGGATCGGCTGGCGCTGATGTACGGGTTTGCGACCGAAGCCGGCACGGCGCCCCGGGAGCGACCGGGCGCCATTGAATGACTCGGCCGGGCGCCGTACCGTCGCAGCATCGGCATGAATGACCGGATGGTGCCGGCGAGAACGGGAGACTGCAATGAAACGGCGGCTGCTGCTGAGCGTCGCGCTGGTTGCGACGCTGTACGGTTTCTGGGTGGCGCTGGCGAAGCCGACTTGCCAGATCGGCTTTGCCGCGTCCCTCGGCAAGGATTTCAAGTGGACATGTGTTGTCCAATGACCGCTGCTGCAGGTCGATGCAGCCGGCATCCCGGCCGACAGGTCGATCGCGGTTGCCGTTCGAGGTCCCTGAAGCAGATGGTTAGCCGAAAACACTCGATCAAATTAAGCCAAATCGATTCATACTGCCTTAGAATGTCCCATGTATATTTGCCGAGCTAAATCGACCAAATACAATTCCAATGGAGGCAGTGGTGAAGCGTAGCATTTTGGCGTTCCTGTCCGATGAATCGGGTGCGACCGCGATCGAATACGGCCTTATTGCAGCGGGTATTGCGCTGGCAATTATCGCGGTGGTTAACGGCTTGGGCAGC
>JBDTKD010000483.1:0-9680 GCA_039935515.1 Bradyrhizobium sp. | reverse complement strand
ACGAACCGCCGGTGATGTGATCGCAGGCCCAGGGATTATGCACCGGACCGTAATGCGCATTGTGACCCGTCGGGCCATAGGCGAATTCCGCCATCTGCAGCGTGCCCAACCGGATCGTGCCGGCATCCTGCAGGCGCTGCAACGCGGTCGACGTCACCGTCGCGACGAAATCGCGCCGGATCCTCGAGCCGCAGGTGACGACCTTGCCGATCTCGTAATACATGTCCTTGTGCGCCAGCGGCACGCCATGCAGCGCGCCGCGGCGGTGACCGCTCGCGAGCGCCGCGTCGCAGGCGTCGGCAGCCGCCAGCGCCGCCTCCGCCTCGATCGCCATGAACGCGTTGAGACGCGGCTGCCAGCGCCCGATTCGATCGAGACAGGATTGCGTTGCCTCGCGCGACGACAGCCGCTTGCGCGCGATCGCCTGCGCCACCGATGTCAAGGACAGCGAGGCAGGCTCGATGCTCATTTGGCGGCCTCGTTCGTACGATCCACGCCCTGCACGACCGCGAAAGTCGCAGGCTCAAGATCGAACGGCAGGGTGCCGGCGACGGCGGCAAAACCCTCGAACGCCGGACCGAGCGAATCGGCGATCCGCGCCGCGACTTCGGCACTGACGGGCACGCCCGCGACCTCCGCCATTGCCTTGATCTCCCTGGGTGTGGGCCTTGTCATCCGAGCTTTGCTCCGTTCGATGGCCTGCTTTCGCGCTACTTCGTCAATAGCGCGAAAGCGCCGTTCCAGTCTTCCGGCGGCGGATTCTTCAGAAAGCCGAGAATTCTCGCTTCATAAAGATTGTAGAGCAGCTCCAGCGATTTCGCATCGTCGCTCCGGCGGCCACGCTCGATCGCCGCGAGCGCACCGTCCCAGTCGCGGCTGCGGTAGCATGCCAGCATTTCGATCGTCAGGTTGCGAAGCCGCTGAAAGCGGCCCGAATGCGCGGTGTCTTCACGGCCGGCGATGGCATAGATCACCTCGGGCTCCTTCTTGCCCTTGACCATGATGAAATCGAGCTCGAGAATCGCAAACCTGTCCTTGACCGCAATCGCTGTCTTGGAGCCGACGATGATCGGGAATCCATATTCCTTGGATTGTCCTTCCAGCCGCGACGCCAGGTTAACGCTGTCGCCGAGCACGGAATAATCGAAACGCAGGTCGGATCCCATGTTGCCGACGACGCAGGTCCCGGTATTGAGCCCGACGCCGACATTGAGCGGAATATGGCTTTGGCCGCGCTCCTGCGCCTCGCGCTCGCGTTCCTTGTTGAGCCCGTCGATCCGCTCCAGCATGTCGACCGCAGCTTCGCATGCATTGAGCTGGTGTTCGGCGTCGTCGAGCGGCGCGTTCCAGAATGCCATGATGGCATCGCCCATGTATTTGTCGATAGTTCCCTTGCGCGCGAGGATCGCGTTGGTCAGCGGGGTCAGGAACCGGTTCATCAGCGTCGTGAGGCCTTGCGGATCGTGCTTGTAGGATTCCGAAATCGTGGTGAAGCCCCTGACGTCGCTGAACATGATGGTCATCTCGCGCTCTTCGCCGCCGAGCACCAGCTTCTCCGGCGACTGCGCGAGCTGTTCGATGAGCGCCGGCGACAGATACTGGCCGAACGCCGAGCGGATCTGCCGGCGCTGTGCCTGCTCCCTGACGAAACTGGAAAAAACCAGCGTGAGGTAGATCGCCGTGGTCGACAGCAGCGGGTAGGTGAAGTCGATCAGCAGCCGGTAATGCGTGTAAAAGTACCAGGACATTCCGATCAGGAAGGTTGCGAACAGCGCGCCGACGACAACGAGCGTGACCGGTCCGAACATGGGCGCGAATACGATCACCAGCAGCCCGAGCACGATTGCCGTAAGCAATTCGACGCCGACTGCGTAATCCGGCTGCGAAAGCAGACCACCGGTCAAGGCACTCTCAAGTACCTGAGCGTGAACCTCGACGCCCGGCACCGCCGGATCGACCGGTGTGGTCTTGATATCGTAGAGCCCCACCGCCGAGGTCCCGATCAGCACCAGCTTGTTCGCTATCTTTTCGCGCGCAACGGTTTCGTCGAGTACGTCGGTTGCCGAAACAAAGATCGAAGGATCGTGGCGCGCAAAGTGAACCCAAAGCTGGCCGTTGCGATCGGTCGGAATCTTCAAACCCCTGACGGCGACGCTCTTGATGCCGGCTTTTTCGGATCTGATGATGATTGTAGGAGTAAGAGTTGCCACCCGCAATATTTCAAAACTGAGAGACGGCATGATAGCGCCCTGGGCCCGCAGCAGCATCGGCACCCGCCGGATAATGCCGTCGCGCTCGGTCTTGATCGTGATCAGACCGCGTCCGGCCGCCGCTGTTTCCAGAATGCGGATATTACGCAGCAGGCCGGGAAATTCGAATAGGAAAGGCGTGGGATCTTCTCCGCCCATCGCGATCCCGGTCACCGGTAGCGTGCTGTCGATTTCCGATGTCACGTTGGCCAGCGCGGTTTCACCCAGCACCACGCGCGAGCGCTGCATCGCATCCGCGAAAATCTGATCGTTGCTGGGCAGTTCGCGAAGCTTGCTTCTTGTTGTCTCATCGAGATAGCGCATCGTTTCGGCCGCGGCGCCGGGATTGAGCCGGTCAGGCTCCGCGAACACGATGTCGAAGGCGATTACGGCGGCGCCGAGCGTGGTCAAGTTCGTGATCAGATCCGCCAGGCGCGTCCTCGGCCATGGCCACTGTCCGAGCTTGGCCAGGCTCCTTTCGTCGATATCGACAATCGTGACCGGCCTTGCGGTCTTGATCCGCGGCTCGATGACCTGAAACGTATCGAAGGTCCGGACCCGAAGCTCCTGGATCGGCCCGGGATCGGCGACGCGCAGCGCCGCAAGCCCGATCAGGAGCCCAAGGCAGACCAGCCTCGCATAGCCGAACCTCCGCGCGAACCAGCGCCGCCATATCCTCAGCCGCTTCATGCGGTCTGGATATCAGGTTCGGACAATTTGATCACGCCCGATCTAACGGGTTTTTCGCCCGGCAGGCGCTGGCACAGGCGCCACTGCTGCGGAGCCCCGCAGCCAGATGCTGGGCGCGGCCTGGCAACAATCGCCCCGAGGCTGACGCCCGAATTTCCGCGGCCGGTCGCCTTGGCCGGCAGGATGGCGCATCGTTGTTGTCGGCCCCCGCCATTGAGTCGACGCCGCTCATCGGCAGCGATGAATTTCAAACTGGCCACCCCGCGACCTGCTGCGCCGGCAGCGTCGCGGTTACGCCACCTGCTGAGGCGACCCTCAATCCGAAAGTTAACCGTCAGGCGCCGCCCAAGCCGTACCGGGTCGGGGGCGCCCCGAACCGCGATCGATAAAATTTTCCACAAAAGGGCGAGGCCGGCTTCAGCCCGTTTCGCGCTTTTCGGGCGGCCCGCGGCCGACTTTAAGCAGACCGACATCTCCGCTGCCCATCATCCGTCGCGAATGATCCGGTCACGAGCAGGCTCCCTCGCCTCGCCGATGCCCGGACGATGGGGCGTCGGATGCGGATTTTGGGTCAGGGTCACGCGCGCGCATGGCGTGCCGCCATACTGGCGTCGAGCATCGCCTGCCTGGGGCCGGCGGCGGATCTCAGGGCCGACCCGCTCGAAGTATCCGGATCGGAATTGGCCGGCGGATCCACCGAGCCATTCGGGCTGTTCGCGACGCCCGTATCCTGGGGCTTGTTGCGCGAAAAATGGCTGGGCGTCGAGCGCAAGCTTGACGACGAGCGGGTGCAACTGGCGCTGTGCGATGGAGACCGCGACCGCTGCGTCTCGCTGGCGGCGCTTCGACTGCTTGCCATTGTCGACGAAGGAAGAGCGCGGGAGGGACGTGCCCGCCTCGGCGAGATCAATCGCGCCATCAACCTCGCGATCCGGCCGATGAGCGATCTTGCCCAGTACGGCCAGATCGACTTCTGGAGTTCGCCGCTGGTCACCTTCGCGCACGGCGCCGGGGATTGCGAGGACTACGCCATCGCAAAATTCACCGCCTTGCAGCTGGCCGGCATCGCCGCCGACGACCTGCGGATCGTGATCATGCACGACACCATCAGTGGCGAGGATCACGCGGTCGCCGCCGCACGGCTGGACGGACACTGGCTGACGCTCGACAATCGTCGCATGGCGATGGTGGAGGACGTCCATGTGCGCAACTACCGGCCGAGCTTTGTCATCGATCAATACGGCGTCCGGCAGTATGTCGATATGCCATTGCAGGCCCGCGCCACCGATCCCGACCGCGCGCTGTCGCTCGCGCAAAACGCCGCCGTCGAGCCCAGCCTAATCTCACCCTGAACGCGCGCTTTCTCAGCGGTCCAGGCACTGGTCCACGAACGCCGCGCGGTCTCGGCGCACCACCTTGGCGTCGTCGGCCTTTTTCGAGCAAATGGCGAGCTTGATCTGCTCATTGCGCCGCTTTTCGGCAGCGGCGCGAAATTCCGGCGCGACACTGTTCGGATCGACCAGTTTTTGCGCCGCGGCGCCGCCGCACCAGGACCCAAGCAACAGGATCGCGCCCAGAGGCAGGCCAAATCCCGCAACCAGTTCACGTCTTGACGGTCGATGCATGGACGTCGCCCCAGCCTGACATTTACAAAATATCCGCCACGATATCAGAACTCCGGCCGGTCTCCAATATCGACGACGCCGCATCAAAACCCGGCAGAATTCCGTTTCGCCCCGGCGCGCCAGAAGCTACCATGGCCGTTGCCGGAGATTGGCTGGTGTTTTCGTCGATGGGGATGGCGATGCGGGCGCTCGTTTTGGCGATGATTGTGATCCAGGCCGGGCTCGGCCATGCCGCTTATGCGGAGAACTCCCCGCCCTCCGCTCGATCGATCAACGAGGCGCTGCCGCTGATTGACAAGAACCATTGCGCGGAAGTCAAGGATCCGGCCGACCAACTTTTCTGCGGCGATCCCGAACTCAACGATGCCGCTCCGCGGCTGAGCAGCGCGATCGAGGCCAGGCTGGACCGGCTTTCGGATCGGCGCCTCGCCATCGAAGAAAACGCGGAATGGATCAAGAATCGCAATGCAAGTTGCGGCATTTTCGGCAATCAGGCTGTGCCGGACCGGGACATCGATTCCGTCCGGAAATGCCTGTTGAAGGAGACCGAGGAAAGAATCGCGATATTGACCAATCCGAACTTCGACTGCCTGGCCGCCGATACGACGGGTGGAATGCTGATATGCAGCGAACCTGAACTGGTGCTTGCGGCGCAGGAACTCAATGACCGCGCGCTTGCGCTGATGGCCGGGCTGAAGGACAACGCCAGGAAAGATGCGTTCGCTGAATACGCGAGGTGGACCAGGGACCGCGATCGAAAGTGCGACCTGGTCGGGAAGGATAACGTGCCGCTCGACGAACTGTCGTCGTCCGGGAATTGTCTTGCCGACTACATGAAGGAGAAAACCGCCGAGATGGTCGCGGCCAAAGGCGATCCCGGGCGAGTTTTCGGTCTGCACCCGAGTTCGCCGTTGCCGGATGCCGACGCCGTTGATCTATGCGTGACGCAAATCCATTCCGCCAACAGTTGCGAAAATTTCCTGTCGGTGAGCCGTGTTTATCACATCGACGACGAGGTGGCGGAACAGCAAGCGCTGGTGACAGCCGAGGTTGAAATGATCGTGCTGTCGCCATTTGCGGTGTGCAGTCCGGTTGCATCCGGCTGTACCGGCACCTGCTGGGATTTAAGGACGGGCAAGGCCACGTCGTCGCCTTCATCCGGAAGCAAGGACAGTTTCGCGGTCACGCACAGAATAAGAATCGAGAAATCGTTCAGGTTCCGCAAAGCCGACAGCGGCGGCTGGCGCTGCGACACCACCTCGCTTCAACCAGTCGATCTCGGCGTTGCGGTCGGCGTCCGCTAACCAACGGCACAATTATTGTGCGGGCTGGATGCAGCCAGCGGCCCTACGACGGACGACTTTACGCTATGGCCGGCTGCAGCCCCGCTGCCTAACGTGAGCGGCGCGAGCTTTGCCGGGATTTGCTGTCGCCCGTTCACCGCACCGAAATATCTTGGGTCCATGGTTCGCATCCGACGCCGAATCCGGATTGTCCCGCCGCCATGAAACCCGCCGAACAATCATCCGCCCTGCAGGTGAAAGGGTTAACAAAGCGTTTTGATCGTGTCGCGGTCGATGCGCTGGACCTTACAGTCCGCACCGGTGAATTCTATGCGCTGCTCGGCCCCAACGGTGCCGGCAAGACCACGACGTTGCGCATGGTGGCAGGCCTGCTGCGGCCCGATTCGGGTTCGGTATCGGTGCTCGGCATCGATGCGCTGAGCGATCCCGTCGCCGCCAAGCAGATCACGGCGTGGGTGTCGGACGAGCCGATGATCTACGACAAGCTGACACCGCTGGAATATCTCGCCTTCGTCGCCGGGCTGTGGGGCATCGATCCGCAGATTGCGCAACCTTCCGCGCAGGATCTGCTGGTCTCGCTCGGGCTGGGGCCGCATCTCTACGAGCGTTGCGAAGGCTTTTCCAAAGGCATGCGCCAGAAGGTGGCGCTGGCCGGCGCACTGGTGCACGAGCCGCGGCTGATCATCCTGGATGAGCCGCTGACCGGGCTCGACGCCGTGTCCGCGCGCCACGTCAAGGGACTGCTCGGAGATCGCGTGCGCAACGGCTGCACGGTGATCATGACCACACATATCCTGGAAGTGGCGGAGCGGATGGCCGACCGGATCGGCGTGATCGCCTTGGGAAGGCTCGTCGCCGAGGGCACCCTTGCCGAACTCCGCCAGCAGAGCGGGAAGAACGACACCAGCCTCGAAGACATGTTCATCGCCCTGGTCGATGTCGAGGCCGCCGCGGCATGAGTTCAGCGGCGCTGACCTGGTTTGCCCGGCACGAAATCCGGCTGGCGTGGCGCGAATGGCTCGCAGTGATGACGGCCGGCCGTCGCTTCAAGAAGCGCACCGCGATGGTCGGGCTGATTGTCTTTGCCGCGGTCCTGCACCTGCCGGCCTACGCGGTGGTCGGCAGGTTTGCGGACCTGCAGCCGCCGCTCGACAAATCCACCCTCATCGTCATCACCACGACGATTTTCCTGGCATGGGCGCTGATGCTGTCGCAGGCGATCGAATCCGTGACGCGGGTGTTCTACGCCCGCGCCGATCTCGATCTGATCATGTCGTCGCCGGTGGCGCTGAACAATGTGTTCTCTGTCCGTATCGCGGCGATCGCCCTATCGGTCACCGCGATGGCGCTGTTGCTGTCGACGCCGTTCGTCGATGTTCTCGTGATCGGCGGCGGCTCGCGCTGGTTTGCGGCGTATGGCGTCGTGATCACGATCGGCCTGTCGGCCGCGGCCATGGCGGTCGCCATCACGATCGCGCTGTTTCGAACCATCGGTGCGAGCCGGACGCGGCTGGTCGCGCAAATCCTCGCGGCCATCATCGGCGCGGGCTTCGTGATCGCGTTGCAGATCGCGGCCATCATGTCCTACGGCACGCTGTCGCGATTCGCGGTCTTGACTTCGGATGCGGCGGCCGCCTTTGCGCCTGACATTGACAGCATGGTGTGGTGGCCGGCGCGTGCCGCATTCGGCGAGGCCGAGCCGCTATTGCTGCTGCTCGCCGGTGGATTTTTGCTGCTCGGCGCCACGATGGTGATCTTCTCAGCCCGATTTGCCGACACCGCGATTCGTGTCTCGGCCAACGCCGCGCCGGCGCATCGAGGTTTCCGCGCAACGGCGTTTCGCAAGGGCTCGCGGCAACGGGCGTTGCGATGGAAGGAATTGCTGCTGCTGCGCCGCGATCCGTGGCTGGTGTCGCAGACCCTGATGCAATTGCTTTATCTGGTGCCGCCCGGGGTGATGCTGTGGCGAAGTTTCGCCGATCGGTCAACTGCGGTCGTGCTGATCACGCCGGTGCTTGTGATGGCGGCGGGCCAGCTCGCCGGCGGCCTGGCATGGTTGACGATATCGGGCGAAGATGCCGCCGACCTGGTCACGACAGCGCCGCTGCCGCCCTCGTCCGTGATCCGCGCCAAGGTCGAAGTGGTGCTGATCACGATCGGCGCGATCTTCGCACCGTTGGTCGCAGCGCTGGCATTCGCTGCACCGCTGCAGGCGACGGTCACCGCGTTGAGCGTTGCCATCGCGGCCGCGGCCGCCACCTCGATCCAGCTCTGGTTCCGCGTGCAGGCGAGGCGCAGCCAGTTCCGCCGGCGGCAGACGTCGTCGCGCCTGGCCACCTTCGCGGAAGCCTTTTCGTCGATCGGCTGGGCCGCGACCGCCGCGCTGGCGCTGTCGATTCCGATCGCCGCCGTCGTCACCGGGTTGATGACCGCAGGGATGCTGGCGGCGATGTGGAAGTTCAGCCCGCGGCGGGGCTGAGCCGGCCGTGACCCGGAGCCCTTGATTGTAAGGCTTTTTTGCCTTACATTTGGGAGAAGCCAAAATCCGGAGCCGCCATGAGTACGCTCACCGTTACCGCCAAAGGCCAAGTCACCTTGCGCAAGGAGGTGCTGGAACATCTGGGTGTGCGTCCCGGAGAAAAAATTTCCGTGGACAAGCTCCCTGACGGCCGGATTGAAGTGAAGGCAGTCCGGCCGACCGGAAGGATTTCAGATGCTTTCGGCTTCCTGAAGGCGAAGCGAAAAGGCCGATCCCTGTCCATCGACGAGATCAATGAGATCGCCGCCCGAGGGTGGACCGGTAAGCGATGAGGATCACGGCTGATACCAACGTGTTGGTACGAGCGTTGACCGAAGATCACGCCGAGCAGAGCAAGGCGGCCCAGACGGCCCTGGGCAGAGCCGAAATTGTCGCGCTGGCGTTACCCGCGCTTTGCGAATTGGTGTGGGTACTGCGAGCCTACAAAATCCGGCCAAACGATATTGCAGCGGCGATCCGACGTCTGCTTGACGGCGCTAACGTGGTGGTGAACCGGCCGGCCGCAGAGGCCGGGTTGACCTTGCTGGAGTCGGGTGGCGATTTTGCCGATGGTGTGATCGCTTATGAAGGAAAATGGCTGGGCGCAGATACGTTCGTCTCTTTCGATAAAAAGGCCGTGAAACTGATGGAAGCGCACGGCACCTTGGCGCGTCTGCTGGCGTGAACGGCATGGCGCTTTGGCGAGGCCGCTACGCCTTCACCAACTCCATCACCGCGGCCGCAAACGCCTCGGGCGCTTCCTGCGGCAGGTTGTGACCCGCCCGCGGGATGACGCGATGGCTGCGGCGGGAGGTCAACTTCGCCGCACTTGCGCTGCCATCGGTCGCGGGGGCGACGCCATCGGCATCGCCATCCAGGGTGATGGTTGGCGCGGCGATCGCAGGCAATGTCGCGAGCCGGCGTTGCAGGTCGGCATATTGCGGGGCGCCGTCGGCAAGACCGAAGCGGTGACGATAGCTGTGGATCACGACGTCGACGTAATCGGGATTGTCATGCGCGATGGCCGTGCGCTGCAGGGTGGCCTCGTCGAAATGCCAGTTCGGCGACCATTGCTTCCACAGGATCCGGGTGATTTCGTGCCGGTTGGCGGCGAGCCCGGCGCGGCCGCGCTCGAGCTGGAAATAATACTGGTACCAGTACGCGACCTCCTGTTCCGGCTGCATCGGGACCATGGCCTTGGCAATATTCTGAATCAGATAGCCGTTCACCGACACCAGGCCTCTGCAGCGATTCGGCCACAACGCCGCCGCCACGCAGGCGGCGCAACCGCCCC
>JBDTKD010000482.1:0-4696 GCA_039935515.1 Bradyrhizobium sp. | reverse complement strand
CGCTGCGCGGAGAAGCTGACGCCGAACGCCAAGCAGCCGGACCTGCCGGCAAACTCCAACGAGATGGCGCTCGGCCGCCTCGACAAATACCGCCATGCCTCCGGCGGCACGCCGACCGCCAAGCTGCGCGACAACATGCAGCACGTGATGCAGACCAACTGCGCGGTGTTCCGCACCGGCGACGTGCTGCACGAAGGCCAGGAACTGATCCACAAGGTTCACGGCGGCATCGGCGATATTTCGGTCGCCGACCGCTCGCTGGTGTGGAATTCCGATCTGGTCGAGACGCTGGAATTCGACAACCTGATCGTGCAGGCGGTGGTGACGATGGACTCGGCATCAAACCGCACCGAGAGCCGCGGCGCGCACGCCCGCGAGGATTTTGCCGACCGCGACGACAAGAACTGGATGAAGCACACGCTGGCCTGGATCAACGGCGGGGGCGGGACGACTATCGATTATCGCCCGGTGCATGACTACACGATGACCAACGACGTTCAGTACATCCCGCCGAAGGCGCGGGTGTACTAAGGGGCCAAAGCAATGGTTGAATTCGCGCTTCCGAAAAATTCAAAGATCACCGGCGGCAAGACCTGGCCCAAGCCTGCGGGCGCGACCGAGACGCGCGAATTCCGCATCTATCGCTGGAATCCAGATGACGGGAAAAATCCGAGCGTCGACACCTATCATGTCGACACCAACGACTGCGGCCCGATGGTGCTGGACGGTCTGATCTGGATCAAGAATCACATCGATCCCACATTGACCTTCCGCCGCTCGTGCCGCGAAGGCGTCTGCGGCTCCTGCGCCATGAACATCGACGGCCAGAACACGCTGGCGTGCACCAAGTCGATGCACGACGTCGCAAGCGGCGGCGCGGTTAAGATCAATCCGCTGCCGCATCAGCCCGTGGTGAAGGACCTCGTTCCCGACCTGACCAATTTCTACGCCCAATATGCCTCGATCGAGCCTTGGCTGAAGACCACGACGCCGACGCCGCAGAAGGAATGGAAACAGAGCCACGCCGACCGCGAAAAGCTCGACGGCCTCTACGAGTGCATCCTCTGCGCCTGCTGCTCGACGTCATGCCCGAGCTATTGGTGGAACAGTGACCGCTTTCTCGGTCCCGCCGCGCTGCTGCAGGCGACGCGCTGGGTCAAGGACAGCCGCGACGAGGCCACCGGCGAGCGGCTCGACAATCTCGAAGATCCGTTCCGGCTCTATCGCTGTCACACCATCATGAACTGCGCCAAGGCCTGCCCGAAGGGCCTCAATCCCTCCGAGGCGATCGCCGAACTGAAGCTGAAGATGGTCGAACGCCAGATCTGACGCGGCTCGCCGTGGCGAGCGGCAACCGACAATTGAGCGCAACATTCCTTGACGATACCGACACCGCCGCCCGGCATCACCGCCGCCAACGATCGGACCTCGCTGCCGTTCGGCGCCTTCGCGCCCAGCGCCGCGCAGGCCGCAGTGATCGCGCTTGCGCACCGCTCGCGGCTGAAGCGCGGCGCGTTTCGCCCCTGGCTGTCGCGGCTGGTCAATCTGCTGCGCGCGGGTCCGGTGGACGTGCAGTATCAGGGCGCTTCATTCCGCTTCTACCATCAGGCCAGCGCCACCGAGCGCGGCGCGCTGTTCAATCCCGATTACAATCTCGACGAACTGGCCTTTCTGCGCGCGCACGCTCCCGCCGGCGGCATATTCGTCGACGTCGGCGCCAATGCCGGCACCTACGCCATGGTGCTGGCACAGCAGGTTGGCACCCGCGGAAAGGTGATTGCGATCGAGCCGCATCCGATCACCCATGCCCGGCTCGCCTTCAACCGCGCCGCCTCCGGCGCCGCGCAGGTGACGCTGGTCGCCGCCGCAGCGGGCCCGAGCGATGGCGAATTGCTGATCGAAACGGACGGCGACAATCTTGGCGCCAGCCACATTGTGTCCGGCGAACCATCGAGTCGCGCGATCCGGGTGCCGTCGTGGCGGCTGCAGCGCATTCTGGAGGACGCCGGCGTGGACCACGTCGATGCGCTCAAGATCGATGTGGAGGGCTATGAGGACCGTGTCCTCACCGGCTTCTTCAGGCAGGCGCCGGCCTCGCTATGGCCGCGCGCGGTGGTGATCGAGCATCTGTCGCGGAACGAATGGCTCGACGACTGCATTGCCGACATGCGCGCCCGCGGCTACGCCGAGACCGCCAGGACGCGCAGCAATACGCTGTTGGTAATACCATAGCGCAACCCCACCCCACGGGAGGTTCCGATGATCGACCGCATCGGACTTCCAGTTTCCGAATATGCACTACTACGGCGCCTTCGTGCTCGGTCCCGACCGCCACAACATTGAGGCGGTCTGCCACGCCGCGGAATAGGCCGGTTCCCGCCCGGCCGATCCAGGAACATCGCCGCTCGGACATCGTTGTCGCTCCAGCAATCGCAAGGTGACGACGCGGATGCCGATCGAACCGCCCGAAATTCCGCCGGCAACACCGGGCCACCCGGCCGAGCCCCCACCAGAGGCACCGCCGGGCAGTCCACGTCCGGAGGTGCCGCCGCCGGTGCGTGAGCCCGGCGAGCCGCCGCGACCCGAGGAATTGCCGGGCAAAATGCCGGACGAAATGCCGGGACGTGGACCACAAAGCCCGCCGTCGCCCGCGACGGGCACTGCCATGGGGAATTTCCCGGCAGCGCGGCCCGACACGGCTTGCCGCATCGGAGAACCCACAGCGACTACGTGAGATTTCGGTTCGAAATCAGCCTCTGAATGCGCCGTGAACAAAGCCGCAATCAGGCTTCTTGTGTTCCAAAATAAATACCAATCTACCTTTCAGGGCCGCCACAATCCGGCCTAATGCTTATTCGTTGATCGCCAGATCTTGTTGCCAATTTTTCTCGAGGATTGAGATCATCATGACAAAACTTCGTCTCGTGCTGCTGGCCACGACGGCTGTTGCGGCGATGCCGTTCGCAAGCTCCGCATCGCACGCGCAGACGGCGCCGATCGTCGTCGCACAGCAAGGCGAAGTCGGTCCCGACGGAAAACCCAAGCCGCCGCCAAGAGGAGCGCCTCCGCGGCCGGCGCCGCCGGCGGCCGCGCCCCCGCGGGCCGCCCCTCCACCTCGGCCGGCTCCTCCCGCAGCCGCACCGCCTAGACCCGCAGCACCGCCGCCTCGCCCGGCGCCACCTGCCGCGGCGCCCCCACCTCGGCCGGCGCCGCCCGCAGCAGCGCCGCCACCGCGGCCCGCGCCACCCGCGGCAGCTCCAGCGGCTCGCCCGGCTCCGCCCGCCGCGGCACCACCGCATGCCCCGCCGCCGCCGCACGCTCCGCCACCGCATGCTCCGCCGCCTGCGGCAGAGCCGGTGCGTCCGGCTCCGCCGGCGGCCGTAGCACCGCCCACCGCCCCCAAACCGCCGGCGCCGCCGAATGGCGCCAGGACACCGCAGCCGCCCATCGCAACCCCGCAGGTCCAGCCGGCGCCCGCAGCCCCCGGCGGCGCCAGACCGCCGGCGCCACCCACCAGTCCGCCGCCGGGTGCGGCACCGGCCGCGCAGCCCAATGCTGCGGCGCCCACGGGCGGGGGACAGCCCGGACGACCGGCCGCCGGCGCGCCATTTGCGCGCCGTGCGCCACCTTCGGTTAGCACCCCGCTCCCGGCCATCGCGCCGTCTGCCCAAGCGCTGAAGCCCATTGCGCCCGGAGCCGCGGCCCAAGGGCCGCGACGCATGGAGGATTTCCGTGGCGCGCGGCGGGAAAGCCAGGAGGGTGGCCGCACCGTCTTCACCGAACCGGGCCGGATCATCGTTCGCGATCCCAGCGGCCAATCCTTTGTCCGCCACGACGAGATGGATCGATTCCGGTTCGGCGCGCGCGACATCAGGACCCAGCAGGTTGGCGGCGAGACCCGCACCATCGTGATCCGGCCCGACGGCAGCCAGATCATCACCATAAGCGGCCGTGACGGTGGGTTGCTGCGCCGGATTCGCAGGGATCAGCAGGGCCGCGAGATCATCATCATCGACAACACCTATCGCGATCCCGCCGCGGTCGGCGGCTTCTATGTCGATCTGCCGCCGCCGGTAATCCGGATTCCCTACGACCGCTACATCGTCGATGCCGTCGATGCCTCGCCGGAACTGATCTACGACACCATGGAGGCCCCGCCGGTGGATCGGATCGCGCGGCGTTATTCACTCGACGAAATCCGCTACAGCCCCTCGGTCCGGATGCTGATGCCAAGCATCGATCTCGACACCATCAACTTCGAGACTGGATCATGGGAGATACCGCCCGATCAGGCGGCGAAGCTGCAGTCGATCGCGGACGGGCTCAACCGGGCGATCCAGCGCAACCCGCGCGAGGTGTTTCTGATCGAAGGGCACACCGATGCGGTGGGCAACGATGTCGACAATCTGTCGCTGTCGGATCGCCGCGCCGAATCCGCGGCCGAGTTGCTGACCCAGCAGTTCGGCGTGCCCGCGGAAAACCTGAACTCGCAGGGCTACGGCGCGCAATATCTGAAGGAACAGACCGACGGGCCGAGCCGCATCAACCGTCGCGTCACCATCCGCCGCATCACCCCGCTGCTCAACGGCGGAACGGCCTCGCTGCCGCCGCCGCCACCCGGCATCGCCCCGCCGCGGTGAGGCCGACGATTTAAAGCGCCGATGGCCGGGAGCGATCCCGGCCATCGGTCGTCATT
>JBDTKD010000481.1:0-6881 GCA_039935515.1 Bradyrhizobium sp. | reverse complement strand
CGGCGCCGGCTGCACCTGGAACGATATCACCGATCGCGATCTCGACGCGCGGGTCGAGCGCACGCGGTCGCGGCCGATTCCGGCGGGACAGGTCAGCGTGCCGCAGGCCGCGGCCTTTCTCGTCGCTCAGGCGCTGATCGGGCTTGCCGTGCTGCTGCAGTTCAACCGCTTCGCGGTCGTGACCGGCATCGCCTCGCTGATCATCGTCGCGGTCTATCCGTTCATGAAGCGGATTACGTACTGGCCGCAGATCGTGCTCGGGCTCGCCTTCTCATGGGGCGCGCTGATGGGATTTGCGGTGATCGTCGGCCGGATCGATGCGCCGGCGCTTTGGCTTTACGCCGGCGCGATCGCGTGGGTGATCGGCTACGATACCATCTATGCCCATCAGGACGCCGAGGACGACGCGCTGATCGGCATCAAATCGACCGCGTTGCTGTTCGGTGCCCGCACCCGTCCGGCGCTCGCGGCGTTTTATGGCTCGGCGGTGGTTTTGATCGGCATGGCGCTGGTCTCGGCAGCCGCGCACTGGCCGGCGTGGATCGGGCTTGCGGTCTTTGCCGCGCATCTGGTCCGGCAAATCGTCCGGCTTGATATTTCCGATCCCGCGCTGTGCCTGCGCATCTTCAAGTCCAACCGCGATGCGGGTTTGTTGCTGTTCGCGGGACTGCTCGCCGACGCGGCGATGCGAGCAAGCGCGTAGGGTGTGAGCTGCTTTTCGTCGTGCCCGGGCTTGTCCCGGGCATCCACGTCTTGATCGCCGCACAAAGGAAGACGTGGATGGCCGGGACATAGGCGAGCGGAAGCGACGCCGTCCTTCGGACGGCTATGCCCGGCCATGACGGTGATAAGACGGTGATCAAGCGGGTGTGTCGTTGATCGTCTCAATCCCTGGCGATGATCTCGCGCTCGCCCTGGTGGAGATTGGCGGGGTTGAGCAAATCGCCGCCGCGGCGCCGGAGCAGAAATTTCGGGCGCCGGGTCCGGATCGCGTTGTGGCGTCGCCGTCGCGCGGCTGGCTCGTTGGCCTCGTCCTCCGGCAATGGCGGCAGCGCGAAGATGGCGCACCACATCTGCCAGGCATGCGCGACCTCGTCGCGGTCGGAACTGACGCAAAGCGGGATCGTCAGTGACGGGTCGCGATGTGCCAGCACCAGCATCTGGGCGTCGTCGATGCCGCGCAGCCCAACGCCAAGAAAATCGCAGACGCGAAGACTGACCGCCATCTGCATGCCGTGCAGGGCCCGGCGCAGAACGACTCGCTCGCGATGAAGTTCGATCTGCCGCACGCCGCCGTCGGCACGGCTGTCGTGCGCGTCGAAGTTGACGGGCAAAGAAAGAGGGTCGAGCCGCAAGGCGCGGCCCGACCCGGCGGGATTGATCCCGCTTGTTGCTGTTTGACGCCTCACGGCCTGGTCTCCCCGCCGGGATTATGCTCCCGGTCGATAGCCTGCACCTTGCCAGATCCGCGTCCGTTTCGGCTTAAAAAGGCTGGTTAATCGGAGGTCACCTGCCGTGGATTCGCCCGCATGATTGACAAGACCTTGGTTCGCATGATTGACGAGTCGTTGCGGCAAACCGGAAATTCTTTCGCTTTGGCATCAGGAAATGCTTGAAGTCCGCGTAAATCGGGCACATCTCAGGAGGCCGCCGATCCGCATCGGACCTCGCTCAGCACTTGTTCAATCCCCGGGAATTTGTTCGTGATCTCTTCACCATCTGCCGCATCGCCGCTTTCGTCCAAAGCCGCTACCTCCGACCTGTTCGACCAGTCCGCCTTGAGCACGCTGGCGCAGCGCCTGGTCGAGGCGGCGCGGCGCGCCGGCGCCGCCGCCGCCGATGCGGTCGCCGTGCGCGGCATTTCGCAGAGCGTGGAGGTGCGCGACGGACGCGTTGAGGAATCGGAGCGCTCGGAAGGCGATGATGTCGGGCTGCGCGTGCTGGTAGGGCAGCGTCAGGCCGTGGTATCGACCAACGATGTCAGCGGCGATGGCATCGCCAAACTGGCGGAGCGCGCCGTCGCCATGGCGCGCGTCGCGCCCGCCGACAAATATGTCGGGCTCGCCGATCCGGCGTTGCTGGCGCGGGAATTTCCCGATCTCGATCTTTTGGATCCACAGGTCCCCTCGACGTCGGAACTCGAACGCCGCGCCTGCGAGGCGGAAGCGGCCGGACTTGCCGTCAAGGGCGTCACCAAATCGGGCGGCGGATCGGCGTCCACGGGAATCGGCGGCATGGTGCTCGTGACCAGCACCGGCTTCCACGGCTCTTACCTGCGCTCAAGCCAGAGCATCTCGATGACCGCAATCTCGGGCGACGGCACCGGCATGGAGCGCGACTACGACTACACCACCGCGCCTCACGCTTCCGACCTCGCATCGCCCGAAAGCGTCGGGCGTACCGCCGGCGAGCGCACGGTCGCGCGCGCCAATCCGCGCAAGGTCGAGACCTGCAGGGTGCCGGTGGCATTCGATCGCCGGGTTTCCGGATCGCTGGTCGGTCATCTGATCGGCGCGGTGAACGGCGCATCGATCGCACGCAAGACGAGCTTCCTCAAGGACCGTCTCGGCGAACAGCTGTTTGCGGGCAACATCCGCATCATCGACGATCCGCTGCGGGTGCGAGGTCTGCGCTCGCAAACCTTCGATGCCGAGGGCGTCAAGGTCAAAAAGCTCGCCATCATCGATCGGGGCGTGCTGACCTCGTGGCTGCTGGATTCCGCCACCGCGCGGGAACTCGGGATGGTCACGACCGGCCATGCTCACCGCGGCGTTTCGTCTTCACCCTCGCCGGGGTCGTATAACCTGCATCTCGAAGCGGGCGAGCCGACGCCGGCCGAACTGATTTCGGACATTAAGCAGGGGTTTTATGTCACCGATCTGATCGGCTCCGGGGTCAACGGCGTCACCGGCGACTACAGCCGCGGTGCCTCCGGCTTCTGGATCGAGAACGGCGAGATCACCTATCCGGTGAGCGAAGTGACTATCGCAGGCCATCTGCTCGAGATTTTCAAATCGATGGTGCCGGCCAGCGATCTGGAATTCCGTTATGGCGTCAATGCTCCGACCGTGCGCATCGAGGGTTTGACGGTTGGCGGACGCTGATAGCGCCGCCGGCGCGCCCGGCAGCATTTCGGTGCGTGACGCCGCGCTGTTGACGGACACAATGCGGGACGCCGGCGCGCTGGCGCTGTCGCTGTTTCGCACCGATCTCAAGAACTGGACCAAGGGCGCGTCGTCGCCGGTGTCCGAGGCCGATATCGCGGTCAACGATCTGCTTGAGGACCGGCTGCGCTCCGCCACGCCGGACTATGGCTGGCTGTCGGAAGAGAGTGCCGACGACGACGCGCGGCTGGCCATGCAGCGGGTCTGGATCGTCGATCCGATCGACGGCACCCGCGGCTACCTCGCCGGCCGCGAGGACTGGTGCGTCAGCGTGGCGCTGGTCGAGAACAACTCCCCGGTGCTGGCGGCGGTTTTCGCGCCGGTCAGCGGCGAGTTCTTCTTCGCGGCGCGCGGGCGGGGTGCCGTGCGCAATGACACCCGCGTGCATGCCACGCCGGGCGTAGATCTGGACTTTTCCCGCATCGCCGGTCCGAAGCCGCTGGTGCAGCGTCTCAGTCGGTCGCCTGGCGACGTGGCGCTTCATCCCCGAATCGGTTCGTTGGCGCTGCGGCTGTGCCGGGTCGCGGACGGAAGTCTGGATGCGGCTTTCGCCGGCGGCCAGAGCCGCGACTGGGACCTTGCGGCGGCCAATTTGATCGTGCAGGAAGCGAATGGTAACATGACGGCGCTTTCCGGCGAGGCCATCCTGTACAATCGCCGGGAGGTGACGCACGGGGTGCTGGTGGCAGCGGGACGCGATCGTCATGCAAGCATTGTCGAGTATTTTCGACAATTTCCGCTGCCCTGAGTGCCGCCGTTTCGCGTCGGGAAACTGGTGCGCCGGGCACCGCGCTAGGAAAATGCATCATGTCGGATAGTGCCGAGCAGCAATTGCTCCACCTCGTCATCGGCGGCGAACTGACCGATCTCGGGCATACGACGTTCAAGGACCTCGATCAGGTGGAAATCGTCGGCGTGTTTCCCAACTATGCGAGCGCCTATGCGGCCTGGAGGGCGAAGGCGCAGCAGACCGTGGACAACGCCCATATGCGCTATTTCGTCGTCCATCTGCACCGGCTGCTCGATCCAGCTCAAGATGCGAAGCCTGGCCGTTGAAAAGACTGCTTCGCAACGCGCTGCGCAGCAGCTGGATGCAGCGCGCTGCCGGGTTTCTCGCGGCCGAATTCCTGCGGCTGGTGTGGTGGACCAACACGTTCAGTTTCGACCCTCCCGACGTCTATGATCTGGTCGAGCCGGAGCAGCCGGCGATTTTCGCGTTCTGGCACGGCCAGCATTTCATGACACCCTTCATCAAGACCAAGGAGAGCCATCGCGCCAAGGTGTTGATTTCCCGGCATCGCGACGGCGAATTCAACGCGATCGCGGCCGAACGGCTCGGCGTCGGCACCATCCGCGGCTCCGGCGACCACGGGTCGGCGTTTCACCGTAAGGGCGGTGTCGGCGCCTTCAAGGAAATGGTGCGCGCGCTTGAAGAAAATTATAACGTCGCGCTGACGGCGGACGTGCCGAAGCGCTCGCGTGCCGCGGGCCTCGGCATTATCATGCTGGCGCGGGAATCCGGGCGACCGATCATGCCGTTCGCGATGGCGACCAGCCGCTTCATCCGCCTCAAGAACTGGGACCGCTCCACCATCAATCTGCCATTTGGACGAGGTGCATTGGTGGGAGGCGAAGTCATTGCGGTCCCGCCCGATGCCGATGCCGAGACCATGGAGAGACTGCGCGCGCGACTGGAGGCGACCTTGAACGAGGCAACCCGCCAAGCCTATGCGCAGATCGGCCGTCCGGAAGAGGCCGGCCATGGCTGACGCCCTGCCGATCACGTTGCGCATCTATCAGAAGCTGTCCGCCGCGGCCGCGCCGCTGGCGCCGGCGCTGATCAGGCGGCGGCTGAAACAGGGCAAGGAGGATCCGGCGCGCGTTGGCGAACGACGCGGCGTGAGCGGGGATGTCCGGCCACTCGGACCGCTGGTCTGGATTCACGGCGCCAGCGTCGGCGAAGTCCTGGCCGCCGCCGCCCTGATCGAAAGGGTGCGCGCGCTCAATATCCGCATCCTGCTGACGTCAGGTACGGTGACCTCGGCTTCGATCGTCGCCAATCGTTTTCCGCCCGATATCATCCATCAATATGTGCCGTTCGATTCGCCGCGCTACGTCGCGCGTTTCCTCGATCACTGGCGGCCGAGCCTGGCGCTGTTCATCGAGTCCGATCTGTGGCCCAATCTGATCCTGTCGAGCGCGGCGCGGCGTCTGCCGATGGTGCTGATCAACGGCCGGATGTCGCATCGTTCCTTCCCGCGCTGGCGCCGGATCACCGGCACAATCTCGGCATTGCTCGGACGGTTCGACGTCTGTCTCGCGCAGTCGCAGGTCGACGCGGATCGTTTCGCGGCGCTGGGCAGCCGCAATGTCGTGACGACGGGAAATCTGAAACTGGATGTTCCGGCGCCCCCCGCCGATCCGGCGAGGCTGGAGCGGCTGATGGGGGTGACGCGCGGCCGCCCGATCGTCGTCGCGGCCTCGACCCATCCCGGCGAGGAGGAGCTGTTCGTGGAAGCGCACCGCCGTCTGGCGGCGATCTTCCCGTCGCTGCTGAGCGTGATCGTGCCGCGGCATCCGGACCGTGGCCAGACCATCGCGCGCGCGATCGCGGCCTCCGGCCTGCATGTGGCCTTGCGTTCGCGCGAGGAATTGCCGATTGCGACCACCGACATCTATGTCGCCGATACCATGGGCGAATTGGGGCTGTTCTATCGGCTGGCGCCGATCGTGTTCATGGGGGGCTCGCTGATTGCCCGTGGCGGCCAGAATCCGATCGAAGCGATCAAGCTCGGCGCCTCGATCGTGCACGGCCCGCATGTCTTCAATTTTGCCGATGTCTATGCGGCGCTCGACGGCGCCGGCGGCGCCAGGCTTGCCGCCACACCGGATGCGCTGGTGAAACAGCTCGGTCAGTTGCTGGCCGATCCGGCCGCGCGCGGCAAGTCGATGGCGGCCGCGGATCGCGTGGTGGCGCAGCTCGGCGGCGCGCTCGATCGCACCTTCGCCGTGCTCGAGCCCTATCTGTTGCAGTTGCGGCTCGAGATGGGAGCGGCCAATGCGTGAGCCGGACTTCTGGTACCGGCCGCCATCCTGGATCTCGCTGCTGCTGTCGCCGCTCGGCGCCCTCTATGGCCTGGTTGCAGGCCTGCGGTTGCAAAACGCCGGTTTCGACGCCGGCATTCCCGTGCTTTGCGTCGGCAATTATCACGCCGGCGGCGCCGGCAAGACCCCGGTGGTGCTGGCGCTCGCCGAGCTCCTGCGCGAGCTCGACGAAACGCCGGTCGTGCTCAGCCGCGGCTATGGCGGACGATTGCAGGGGCCGATCAAGGTCGATCCGGCGCGCCATGTTGCGGCCGATGTCGGGGACGAGCCGCTGATGCTGGCGCTGCGGCTGCCCGTGGTGGTGGCGCGCGATAGGGTCGGCGGCGTGGCCCTGGCGCGCTCGCAGGGCGCCAGCGTGATCCTGATGGACGATGGGTTCCAGAATCCCGCCATCGCCAAGGATTGTTCGCTGATCGTGATCGATGGCGACCGTGGCATCGGCAATGGCGGCGTGTTTCCCGCAGGCCCCCTGCGGGCACCGCTGCGCCAGCAGCTTGCCCGCACCGATGCCTTGATCGTGGTGGGTGACGGCAGCGCCGCCGATGCGGTGGCGGCCGCCATCGCCGCGCAGGGCCGGCCAGTGCTGCGCGCGCATCTGACGCCCGACCCGGC
>JBDTKD010000480.1:0-8596 GCA_039935515.1 Bradyrhizobium sp. | reverse complement strand
GCGACCACGAAAAACCAGCCGCCTGACATCGACATCATGGTGTTCCAGATCAGGCCGGGCATGGCGAAGGGCACGTCCAGCCGCCAGAAGCGCTGCCAGCCGCTGAGGTGAAAGCTCTGCGAGGCTTCTTCCAGGTCCTTCGGCACATTGCGGATCGACTGGTACAGGCTGAACGTCATGTTCCAGGCCTGACTGGTGAAGATCGCGAACACGCAAGCGAGCTCGGCGCCGAACACCCGGCCGGGAAACAGATTCATGAAGAACACGACCGTGAAGGTCAGAAAACCGAGGATCGGCACCGACTGAAGGATGTCGAGCAGCGGGATCAGCACCATTTCGGCGCGCCGGCTCTTGGCGGCGAGGGCGGCATAGACGAAGGTGAAGATGATCGAGCAGACGATCGCCAGCAGCATCCGCAGCGTGGTGCGCAGCGCATAGAGCGGAAGATTCGCCGGATCGAGCGAGACCGGCGTGACTTCCAGCGCCGACAGCGGCGCCGTGGTCTGCTCGCCGCCATAGACAATCAGCACCATGGCGCCGATCACCAGAATCAGCGCGACGGCATCCCAGATGTTGGGCCGCAGGGCCTGCCCCAGCGCGGCCGGGCGTAGATCTTGAACAGCCATCAGGCGCGCCCTGGTCAGAATTCGCCGTGCAAACGCCCCGAGAAGATCGAGACCGGCCCACGATCGGCGTTATAGGCGGGATTGGTGATGAGTTGGTAGCCAGCCGTCGCCGTAAAGTGGGTGTCGATGGCGTGGGCGTAGGAGGCCTTCCAGAATTCGCTCGGAGCGATAGTTGAGCTGGCCATCGCCGATAACGCCCAAGCTTTGCTTGAATGGCATCCTGTTGTGACAGCCCTGCAACATTTTCCGCCTCCTGGGCTCGAAATCGACCCGGATTCGCAAATTCCGCTGCGTCGGATCAGCCAGTTGAGGGATAGGGATGCTGGACCTCCACCGTAACGTGCGACAGGTCGGCGAGAGTGGCCAATCTCTGCCGGTAATGCGCAGCCTCGCGCCGCCCGGTGGTCGCAACCGAAACGATGGCGCCGAGATGTCCGGGCCCGAGCCGCCACAGATGCAGGTCGGTGACCTGATCGCCCTCGCTCTCGATCAGTTGGCGTACCCGCTCGGCCATGCGCGGATCCGGCGTGCGGTCGAGCAGGATGCCGCCGGTGTCGCGCAGCAACCCGACCGACCAGTTGGCAATGACCATGGCGCCGATCAGGCCGGCCAGCGGGTCCATCCAGAGCCAGCCGAACGCCCGCGCCAGCAAAAGGCCGACAATGACCAGAACGGATACCGCGGCATCGGCCATCACGTGAACCACCGCGGCCCGCATGTTGTTGTCGCGGTGATGCGCGCCATGGCCATGCGGGTGATCGTGCTCCTCGAATTCCAGTTCGCGTTCATATCGCTCGCCATCATCAGCGTCATGAGAATGATGATGACCATGGCTGTGATCGTGCCCGCCGGACAACAGCCAGGCGCTGACGACATTCACAACCAGACCCAGGACGGCGATCGGGATCGCTTCGTTGAAGCTAATCGGAATCGGATGGAGCAGCCGCGATACGGCTTCATAGCCGATCAGCAGGGCAATCATCGCAAGCACGATGGCGCTGCTGTATCCGGCGAGGTCGCCGAATTTGCCGGTGCCGAAGCTGAAACTACGGTCGTTGGCATATTTGCGGGCAAAGGTATAAGCCAGCGCGGCGAGCAGCAGCGCCCCGGCATGCGTGGACATGTGCAGCCCGTCGGCGATCAGGGCCAGCGAGCCGAACAGGGCACCGCCGATGATTTCGGCGATCATCATGATGCTGCACAGGATGATCACGCCCCAGGTGCGGCGTTCTGCCTGTTCGTGATCCCGGCCCAGAAACACGTGGTCATGGGGCGGAAGCTGGAAGGTCTTGTCTGCATCGCTCATCGCGTTTGCTCATTTGAGATAAGTGTGGACCACTTCGATGAGTTGATCGGCCGCCTCAGCGTTAAGCGCGCCGGGATTCTTGTCGGGGTCGACGAGGTGGGTGCGGATGTGGTCTTCGACCACCTCGGCCATCAGTCCGGCGACACCGCCGCGAACTCCCGCAATCATGTGCATGATGCGCTCGCAATCGGCCTCTTCGGCGAGGGCGCGCTCGATCGCTTCGATCTGGCCGCGAATGCGACCCACGCGGGCCGCAAGCTTTTTCTTGTCTCGAATCGTATGGGTCATGAGAGCCACTTGGCATATAGGGTACCCCCCTATCCTATAAAGCCGAGGGCTCGTCAATTGGATTGAAGAATGTCCATCGCAAAAGGATGACCTTTTGGATTCGGGGTCGAATCGCCGTAGCGTGGCAGGGAGTGGCATAAATTTAATGAATGGTTACAATATGTTATCTGCCATATCGCTCACGCCCGCGGTCCCGGCAAAAGCCTCTTCACGTCGAATTTATCGACGTCCGCGAGCAATTCGATGAAGGCGCGCGCGCCGTGATCGAGCAGACGCTCGCCTTTGTCCGCAGCGCCCAGCGTGGCATCGCCGGCCGCGCCGCTGGGGTGAAGGTCCTGGGCCTGCCAGGCGAACGGCGCCGGCCTGTGCGCGGCAAGCCAGCGAAAATCCGTTTCCATCGCCACGCTTGCGGGCTGAAAGTCGGCGATCGCCTGCTTGCGCACATGTTGCGCATATCGCGCCAGCATGATCGACGTCTCGACCGCACCGCCATGAATGCCATGACGCAATTCTTGCTCCGGGAATAACCCGTTCGGCACGCCGAAACCCGACCACGAGGTCGTGACAACAAGAAGCCCATGTCCGGCGCGCAGATCCTGCGCGACCAGGGTCATGGCGGCGCTGTTGCCGCCGTGGCTGGTGACGATCACGAGCTTCTTGACGCCGGCGCGCGCGACGCTGGTGCCGAGCGCCATCCAGCTCTTCAGCGCCGTTTCGGTCGGCAGCGTCAGGGTGCCGGGATAACCGATGTGCTCGGTGGAAATGCCGACCGGCTGCAGCGGCAGAAACGTCGCCGGAAGGCCGTCAGGCAGCAGCTCCAGCACGCGCGCCAGATAGGCCTGTGCGATCATCACGTCGGTGCCCACGGGCAGATGGGGGCCGTGTTGCTCGGTTGCCGCCAGCGGCAGCACCGCAATCCATCGCGATGGATTGGCCGCAGCCATGTCGGGCCAGCAAATGTCGGTCCAATCGCGGGGAGGCGCCGTTGCAGTCATCGAGCCAAGCGTTTCCTCAGGAAGATTTGCAAGGTAGTTTGATCCCAGGTAGGGGGACACACCGAGGCCGGATCCGGCACGGTGGGCTCCTATCATGGGCCAGAACGATGGACGGAGTCCAACGATGAACCGGGGTCTTTTGTCGCGAGCGTTAACGGCCGGCCTGATCGCCTTGCTGATGGCCGTTTCGCCTGGCCGCGCCCAGACGCTGGACAAGGTCTCGTTCGGAACCAACTGGGTCCCGGAGCCGGAGCACGGCGGTTTCTTCCAGGCGCTGGCCGACGGTACCTACAAAAGCTACGGGCTCGACGTCACCATCGTGCCGGGCGGTCCGAACGATAATAACCGCATGCTGCTGATCGCGGGCAAGCTCGACTTCTTCATGAGCGCGAACTCCCTGCAATCCTTCGATGCGGTGACCAACAACGTTCCGCTGGTCGCGGTCGCGGCCATATTCCAGAAGGATCCGCAGGTCTTCCTGACCCACCCGGAATCAAAGGTCAGCGGCCTGGAAGATCTGAAGCCGCTGACGCTGTTCGTCTCCAAGGAGGGCATTTCGAGCTATTTTCAATGGCTGAAGTCCGAATATGGTTTCAGCGAGGCCAAGGTCAAACCCTACACATTCAACCCGCAACCATTCCTGGCCGACAAGCGGAGCGCGATGCAGGGATATGTGACCTCGGAGCCGTTCGCGATCGAAAAGGCGGCCGGCTTCAAGCCGGGCGTGATTCTGCTGGCGGATTGCGGCTTCAACGCCTACTCGACATTGATCGAAACGCGCCGCGATCTGATCGACAACAAGCCCGACCTGGTGCAGCGTTTCGTCGATGCCTCGATCATCGGCTGGTACCATTATCTGTATGGCGACAACGCGCCGGGCAATGCGATGATCAAGAAGCTCAATCCGGAGATGACCGATGAGCTGCTGGCCTATTCCGTCGCCAGGATGAAGCAGTATGGAATTGTCGATTCCGGCGACACCCTGCGCGACGGCATCGGCGCCATGAACGACACCAGGGAAGCGAGCTTCTTCGACAAGATGGTGCGTGCCGGCGTCGTGCGCAGCGACATCGACTACCGCAAGGGTTACACCCTGCGCTTTGCCAACAAGGGCGTCGGCCTCGATCTGCGGCCAATGAATCAGAATCGATGATCGATTCCGCGGTCTCATCTGACATCGCTACCGGTTCGGCCGCGCTCGCGGCGAGCCTGCGCGGCGTCACCACGGCGCCTCGCGGATGCAGACATTGCGCTATCTCAAATTGCCCGCAGCGTTGCCGTTCATTCTCGGCGGCCTTCGCATTGCCGGCGGCCTGTCGCTGATCGGCGCGGTGGTCGCCGAGATCGCGGCCGGCTCCGCCGGCGCGGGTTCCGGACTGGCCTATCGAATAGCGGAGTCCGGCTATCGTCTCAACATTCCCCGAATGTTCGCCGCCCTGCTGTTGCTCTCCGCGGCCGGAATTGTCATTTATGCGCTGCTCGCGCTAATCTCCCATGTGGTATTGCGGCGCTGGCACGAGAGCGCGCGGCGAGAGGAAAACTGATGATGGACGGAAAGATCGCTTCCGAAAAGATCGACCTTTTGATCTACGGGCCGAGCAAGCCGATCGTCGACAACGGCTTTTCCGACCAGTTCGTGCTGCATGCCTTTGAAACTAAGCATGACCTCGAGCGCCTGAGCCCGGCGATTGCGGCCAGGATCCGCGGCGCCGCGGTCACCTACAATACGGTGCGCGGCGACAGTATGACGCTGGCGCAGTTTCCGAAGCTCGAGATCGTCTCCAGCTTCGGCGTCGGTTACGATCACATCGACGCAAACTATGCGCGCGAGCATGATGTCATGGTCACCAACACGCCGGATGTCCTGACCGAAGAGGTCGCCGACATCGCGATGGGGCTTCTGATCGCGACCCTGCGCGAGTTCGTCAAGGCCGATCGTTATCTGCGCTCCGGCCTCTGGACGACGCAGAATTTTCCCTTGAGCGCCGGATCGCTGCGCGACCGCAAGGTCGGGATGGTCGGCATGGGGCGGATCGGCCAGGCGATCGGACGAAGGCTCGAAGCTTCCCGCGTTGCGGTGGTCTATCATTCGCGCAACCCGGCTCACGGCGTCTCCTACCGGCATTATCCGGACCTGATGGAGATGGCCAAGGCGGTCGATACGCTGGTCGTCATCGTTCCCGGCGGCGCCGCCACCGCCGGGATGATCAATGCCGAGGTGATAAAGGCGCTCGGACCGCGTGGGGTGATCATCAATGTCGCGCGCGGCACCGTGGTCGACGAGCAGGCCCTGATTGCCGCGCTCAAGTCGGGAGCCATCCTGGCGGCGGGGCTCGATGTGTTCGAGAAGGAGCCGAATGTGCCGGACGAGTTGAAGGCCATGCCGAACGTGGTGCTGCTGCCGCATATCGGCTCCGCCTCGGTGGTGACGCGCAATGCCATGGATCAACTGGTGGTCGACAACCTCAAGGCCTGGTTCGCCGGAAAACCGCCGCTCACGCCGGTTGCGGAAACTCCGGCGACGAGCCGCCGATGACGAGGCGCCCCGACATCGCGGTTGCGGCGCTTGTGGCGGCGATCGGCTGCGGATCGCCGGCGCGGTCGCAGGATGCCGCGACCCTGAAACAGGACATGATCGGCCAATGGGAACTCGCGACCACCGACCGCAGCAAGACCTGCGTGGTCACGCTGAAGAACGATTTGACGCCGCAGGGGCTCAAGCTTGAACTCGAGCCGGGCTGCGCGGCGGCGCTGCCCTTCACCAAGGATATCGCCGCCTGGAGCATCAAGGGGCTGGGCGATATCGTGCGGCTGCAGGATGCTGCGGGGCAGCCCGTGGTCGATTTCACCGAAGTCGAGACCGGGATTTTCGAAGGCATGCGAACCGGCGAGGGCATCTACATCCTGCAGAACCTCGTCGCCGCCCGCTCGCTGGCCAAATCCATGGATCAGATGATCGGCGACTGGGCGATGGTTCGCGGCGACGGCCAGACGATCTGCGGCCTGACCCTGACCAACACCGCGGCGACCTTGGACAATTTCCAGGTCTTTCTGAAGCCGAAATGCGATCCCGTGATTGCCGCGTTCGCGCCGACGCAATGGCGGCTCGAGCACGGCCAGATCCTGCTGATGTCGGCGAGCGGCGAGACCTGGCAGTTCGAGGCCGACGACAACGCCCAGTGGCGGCGGGTGCCCGACAGCGCCGATCCGCTGATCATGCTGCGGCAATAGGCAATCGGACCGATCCTGGGTCCGTCAGCCCCGGCTTTTTTTCGAGTTGGCTGTCGATCCGGCAGGGGCTGGTTCGTCGACTGAAAGGGCGAGATAGTTCCGAGGGCTCGGTGGCCGCGGCTCGCCCTCAACAAGGAGTCTTCCGATGCGCTTCATGTATATCGTCAAACACCCCGGTCCGGCCGGCAATCCGACCCCGGAAATGATGCAGGCCATGCACAAGCTCGCCGACCGCGAGACAAAGGCAGGCCGCATGCTCGACAGCGGCGGGCTGATGCCGGTCCAAACCGGCGCCCAGGTACGTATCGCGGATGGCAAGCTCAGCCTGATCGATGGCCCGTTCGTGGAAGCCAAGGAGATTGTCGGCGGTTACGCGATCTTCGAGCTTCGCGACAAGGAAGAAGCCATCGCCATGGCGCGGGAATTCATGCAGCTGCACCTCGACCACATGCCGGGCTGGGAGGGAACGTGCGAGGTGCGCGCGTTTGCTGGCCCGTGAGGCGGGCGAGCGTCCGGTCCGGCCGGCGGCCATGACGGCCGCCGACATCCGTCACACGATTCTCGCGGTGTGGCGGATCGAACAGCCACGGCTGATCACGAGCCTTTCGCGGATGCTGCGCGACGTGCCGCTGGCCGAAGATGTGACGCAAGAGACGCTGGTGGCGGCGCTTGAGCACTGGCCGGCGACCGGCCTTCCGGAAAAGCCAGGGGCGTGGCTGATGGCGGTCGCCAGACGCCTGGCCTTGGATCATCTGCGCCGCAACCGGATGCTGTCGCGCAAACACGGGATGGTTGCCCGCGACATGGAGCAGGAACAGCAGGCCATGCCCGACCTCGACTCCGCGCTCGACGACGATATCGGCGACGAAATGCTTCGGCTGGTGTTCACCGCCTGTCATCCGCTGCTGTCGCCGGACGCCCGCACGGCTCTGGCGTTGCGGATGATCTGCGGCCTGACCACCGGGGAAATCGCGCGCGCCTTCCTGTCGCCGGAGGCAACCATCGCCCAGCGCATCGTGCGCGCCAAGCGCACGCTTTCGGAGTCGGGACTAGCGTACGAGACGCCGCGCGGCGAGCAACTCGCGGCGCGGCTCTCATCGGTGCTGGAGGTGGTCTACCTGATTTTCAACGAAGGCTATACCGCGGCGCGCGGCGAGCACTGGCTGCGTCCGCAGCTCTGCCACGAAGCGCTTCGCATGGGCCGCGTGTTGACCTCGATCGCGCCGAGCGAGCCTGAAACCCACGGCTTGCTGGCGCTGATGGAGCTGAACGCCTCGCGCACCGCAGCGCGGACAGACGCCGCCGGCGAGCCGATCCTGATGCTGGAACAGGACCGCTCGCGGTGGGATAGGCTGCAGATCCGTCGCGGCATGCAGGCGCTGCGGCGCGCGCGCGAACTCGGCGGCAGCGGCGGCTTTTATGTGCTGCAGGCCGCCATTGTCGCCTGCCATGCCGAGGCGCGCAGTGCCGACGGCACCGACTGGCCGCTTGTATCGGCGCTGTATGCGGAACTCGCGGCGCTGGTGCCATCGCCGATTATCGAGCTCAATCGCGCGGTTGCCGTCGGCATGGCCGAGGGCCCGCAAACAGCGCTGTCGATCGTGGACGGCCTTGCCGGTGAGCCGGCGCTTCAAGGCTATCATTTGCTGGGCAGCGTGCGCGGTGACCTGCTGTACCGGCTCGGCCGCTTTGACGAGGCGCGCGCCGCGTTCGAGGCCGCCGCGGCGCTCGCCGGCAACAGCCGCGAACGCGACCTGCTGAAGCGCCGCGCGGCAGCGGCGAAGGATGCAGTGACACTATCGCCCTAAATCAGCCACAGGGCCTTCAAACTGGCATGTCCGTTCTTGCCGACAATGATGTGATCGTCGACCGATATCCCGAGCGGGGGTGGCGATGTCGACGATCCGCTGATCATGCTGCGGCAATAGGCAATCGCCATTACCCGGGGGATGCACCGGCTTGCTCCGGCATTCCGCGACGCGCCGCGGCGGAATGACAGCACCCGTAGCCCGGATGGAGACGCAGCGAAATCCGGGGGCGGTTGTCCCACGTCGCTATTCCCGGATTGCGCTTCGCTCCATCCGGGCTACGATTTCAGCCACCCCTCAGATCAGCTTCAGCCCCTTCAAGCTCGCGTGCCCGTTCTTGCC
>JBDTKD010000479.1:0-6305 GCA_039935515.1 Bradyrhizobium sp. | reverse complement strand
GATGACAGGCTGATCAACCGGGTCGCCGCCGAGACCGGCGCGCGCCTCGGTGGAACGCTCTATTCCGACAGCCTGACGGACGAAAAGGGACCAGCCCCCACTTACATTGATATGGTCAGGCACAATATAAAGGCATTGACTAGCGCACTTGCAAATTAGGGGCAGGGCTGGCTGCCGCCGGCAGCGCTGCGAACTGCCGTTTTCGGAGTGACTATGCCAGAACTGACGTCCCAAAAAATTCCGGTGACGGTGCTGACGGGCTATCTCGGCGCCGGCAAGACCACCCTCCTCAACCGCATCCTGTCCGAAAACCACGGCAAGAAATACGCCGTCATCGTCAACGAATTCGGCGAGATCGGCATCGACAACGACCTCATCATCGGCGCGGACGAAGAGGTGTTCGAGATGAACAATGGCTGCGTGTGCTGCACCGTCCGTGGCGATCTCGTGCGTATTCTGGCAGGGCTGATGAGGCGCAAGGGCAAGTTCGACGCCATCATCGTCGAGACGACCGGCCTCGCCGATCCGGCGCCGGTCGCACAGACCTTCTTTGTTGACGAGGACGTGCAGAAACATGCGCGGCTCGACGCCGTGGTGACGGTGGCGGATGCGACATGGCTGAGCGACCGGCTGAAGGATGCGCCCGAGGCCAAGAACCAGATCGCCTTTGCCGACGTCATCGTGCTCAACAAGACCGATCTCGTTTCCCGGCCCGAGCTCGCCGAAGTCGAGGCGCGGATTCGCGCTATCAACCCCTATGCCACATTGCATCGCACCGAGCGCTGCAAGGTGGCGCTGTCCGACGTGCTGGAACGCGGCGCTTTCGATCTCGATCGCATCCTCGAGATCGAGCCGGAGTTCCTTGAGGCCGGCGACGATCACGATCATGACCACCATCACGACCAAGACGATCACCACCATGATCACGGCCATGGCGGTCTGAAGCATTACCATGACGAGGACATGCAATCGCTGTCGCTGCGCTCGACCAAGCCGCTCGATGCCACCAAATTCATGCCCTGGCTGCAGAATCTGGTCGCCAGCGAGGGCCAGAAGATCCTGCGCTCGAAGGGAATTCTGGCCTTCAGCGACGACGACGACCGTTACGTGTTCCAGGGCGTGCATATGATGCTCGAGGGCGATCATCAGCGGGCCTGGAAGGACGGCGAGCCGCGTGAGAGCCGCCTCGTCTTTATCGGACGCGAATTGCCGGAGCAGACCATCCGCGACGGCTTCGAGCAGTGCATCACCCCGTGATGACGCAGTTCGATCCGGGCGACAAATCTGCATCCACCGTCTCCGTCACCGATCGGGTGCGGCCGGTCGCGATCGGCATGCCGGTGATCGCGGTCCATTTCCTGGGCGACCGCGCGGCCTTTGTCGGCGCCGAGGAAAATGTCGCGCTGGTGAGCGGGGAGGGCGAGATTTCGCAGGTCGCCGTTCAAGGCGGCGGCATCCTGTGCGTCGCATCCGATGGGGCGCGGATCGTCACGGGTGGCGACGATGGCAAGCTCGTCGCGCTGGACCAGGCCGGCGAGGTCACGTTGCTTGCGACCGATCTGAAGCGGCGCTGGATCGACAATGTCGCGCTTCATCCCAACGGCGCGGTGGCGTGGTCGGCCGGCAAGACGGCTTTCGTCCGCAGCGGCCGGGCCGAGGACAAGTCGTTCGAGGTGCCGTCGACCGTTGGCGGGCTCGCGTTCGCGCCGAAGGGCCTGCGGCTTGCGATCGCGCATTACAACGGCGTGTCGTTGTGGTTTCCGAACATGGCCGCCAACGCCGAATTCCTCGAATGGGCGGGCTCGCATCTCGGCGTCGTGTTCAGCCCGGACAACAAGTTTCTGGTGACCGCGATGCACGAGCCGGCGCTGCATGGCTGGCGGCTGGCCGATCGCCGCCACATGCGCATGACCGGCTTGCCCGGACGGGTCAGGTCGATGTCGTGGAGCGCCGGCGGCAAGGCACTGGCGACGTCGGGCGCCGATGTCGTGATCCTGTGGCCGTTCGCCAGCAAGGACGGCCCGATGGGCAAGCAGCCGGCGATGTTCGCACCGCTGCAGGCGCGCGTCTCGGTGGTGGCCTGTCATCCAAGGCAGGACATCGTTGCGGCCGGCTATGGCGATGGCACCATCTTGATGGTGCGGCCGACCGGCGGCGCCGAAATCCTGGTCCGCCGCAACGGCGGCGCCGCGGTGTCGGCCCTGGCCTGGAACCCGAAGGGCACGCTGCTGGCCTTCGCCGCGGAGGATGGCGAGGCCGGGTTGCTGGAACTGACGGCCTGAAGGTCAGTAAAAGCAACGGTTATAGCCAGCCGTGCCACGCTTCGCCAGGAGGCGGAGCATTTTGGAGCGTGCGCCTAGCCGAGAGCCGCTGCGAGCAGGCTACCGCACAGCAGCACCATGCCGGCAACCAGGACGACGAGGAAACTTCCGGAAACGCGATCAACGCCACGCATGATGGACCCTCGTTTCGAAGAGGGATCATGCCGACCAATTGATTAAAGATTTCGGAATCGCTGCTGCCCCGATTCCAAGTCCGCTTTCGGGGGGCTAAACAGAACATTTGCGCTCAGCCCGGGCCTTTCCGCTTTGACCCGAAACAGACGTGCTCCGGGTCGTCTGCTTGTCTGGCTTGCACAATAGCTAACGCGCGGTCAGAGCGTTAGGCCGCCAGCAGTTTCTCCACCGTCTCCGGCAAAAAAGCCTCGGCCGGTAGACGTTCCGGACCGATCAGGCTCGCCAGCAGCGGCCCAAGCTGGCCCGCCGCCACGCGCTTTCCAACTCGGGCGCGTCGCTCGCGCGCTTCCTGACCGAACTCGACGCGGAGCGTGGTCGCGACCCGGGCGGTGATGCGAAGCCGCCGCATTCGCTCGGCGCGCTCCTCCACATAAGGTCTGAAATCGGGCTCCCGTCCCGCTGCCTTGGCGTCGCCCAGAATCTCCTTGACCAGGCGCACATCGCGCAGCGCAATTGAGAGCCCCTGGCCGAGAATCGGATCATTGTGGCCGGCAGCATCTCCGATCAACACTACGCCCGGGCACGTCGGATCGTCGATCCAGTGATCCTCGTTGGAGAAAGAGTTGAAGGGACCAATCGGAGTTGATGCGGCGATCGCTTCGGCATAGGGCAGGCAAGTGAGCTTTCCGAACGCATGAATCAACTTCGCGCGGCGATCCGAACCATCGAAGAGCGACTTGTCTGCGAAGTCGTAGCAGCCATAGAGACGAAGGAGATCGTCGCCCTGCGGAAACACCAGGAAATGGAAGCGGTCCTCGACGCCGATCACTTGCATGTCGCGTGGTCAGGACGGTACGCCTTTAACTAGCATGCCGCCTAGCAGATTGTGCGGCTCATCCGTATTCACCTTGAAGCCGAGATTTTTGCGCGCAGTTGAGTTGCGTCCATCGGCACCGATCACAAGGCGTGTCCGGAGTTCGAGGCCTGCGCCGTCGTGTACGCAGCTGACGCTCGGCCGTGATCCCGACGTTATCGATATGTCGCGAGTGCCGCGCAGGACGCTGGCGCCCGAGGTCGTGGCAAGTTGCGCAAAACTTTCGCAGGTCGCGGGATGGCCCAGGCAGAGGCCACCGAAACCTTCTGCGTGCATCTTCGTCAGATCGAGCGCGCGCGCCTCAGCCTCTGCCGGTGCGAAGATCTCGTCATAAGGGATATTGCGCTTGGTAAACAGCGCGCCTGCCTCGCGCAGCGGCTGCAAGAGTTCGAGCTTCGCGAGTTCGGTCACGCCCCATGGCACCATAAACTCGCCACGCACTCGATCGGGATAGCTGTTTTCGCGCTCGAGCAGCACCACCTCGAAGCCGGCGCGCGCCAGCACAACACCTAGCGCACCGCCAGCAATCCCTGCGCCGACGATCACAACGTCGGGTTCTGAGTAACCCATGCAAGCCCCCCTCTGTCATGCTTAGGAACTATTGCGGATCGCCTGCACGCGATCAAGTCCATCAGGCCAGATGGGCTTCCGAGTTGGCACAAAGCGGACGTCGAACGTCTGCCGCTCAATGTCCGCTTCCGCGGGAATAGCGGATGTGTCCTGCTATTGAGTACCCTCGGCTCATCACCTGGCCCGCCACCGAGCGAGAATGAGGACGATTATCACCGCGGCGCCGATGGCAAAGATGCCGTCGGCGTTGATGGTGGCTCCCCAGAAGTTCAACAGCAGTTTGTCGGACATGCGCGGCTCTCCATTAAATGCTGAGAGCTGTTCTTCCGGGGGGAAGATGTATGTGCTCGCGTACTTGCCGGGGCGTCAACAGTAATGTGCGACGTCACTTTCGCAGGGTGGGAACGGCGGGGCAATCGAGCCCGGTTCCACCGGGAACATTGCGTTCTGTCAACGGTTGATCCTGCTGAAAATTCGCGGTGAGACCATGACGCCGGATGACAGGAAGCGCGCCTACAGGAAGGATATGCATCTCGCCACCTTGATGGTGGTTGCTGGACTTGCAATCGCAGCTCTTTCGATTGCCGGCATCAAGGCCGGCGGTGCGCAGCAGATGGCGCAGGCGACGCAACCGCTGCAAGGCGCTCCCGCGCCGGCCGATCAGGAAAAGGCTCCAGCGGAGTCGAAGCCCGGCGGCACGCGCCCGACCACGCCGGCGCCTCAGCCCGCGCGCCCCGATCCGCAGGCCCAAAAGGAGGGCGCGACGCCAGCGCTGCCGCCCGCGCCGGCGGAAAAGACCGGTCCGCCGATCAAGGAAAAATAGCTCGGAGCTACACCGCCATTCCGGACATTCACCGCACCAGCACGTTGCGGAACTGCCAGGGATCGCTCGAGTCGATATCTTCCGGGAACAGGGCGGGCCGGTCCGAGAGCGGGGTCCAGTCGGTGTAATAGCCCTTCACCGGCCCGAGATAGGGCCGCTGGATTTCCAGGCAGCGGCGGAAGTCCATCTCGTCGGCCTCGACGATGCCGGCCTCCGGATTTTCCAGCGCCCACACCATGCCCGCCAGCACCGCCGACGACACCTGCAAGCCGGTGGCGTTCTGGTAGGGCGCGAGCCTTCGGGCTTCCTCGATCGAGAGCTGCGATCCGTACCAGTAGGCGTTCTTGCCGTGGCCATAAAGCAGCACGCCCAATTCGTCGATGCCGTCCTCGATTTCATTCTCATCCAGGATGTGCCATTTCGGCTGCATCTTGCCGGTCGCGCCGAAAATTTCGTGCAGTGACAGCACCGCGTCGTTGGCGGGGTGGTAGGCGTAGTGGCAGGTCGGGCGATACACCACGCGCTGGCCGTCGCGGACCGTGAAATAATCCGCGATCGAGATCGACTCATTGTGGGTGACGAGAAAACCATATTGCGCGCCCGGCGTCGGACACCATGAACGGACCCTTGTATTGGCGCCCGGCTGCAGCAGATAGACCGCGGCCTGGCATCCGGTTTCGTGTTTGCGGCCATTGTCCGGCATCCATTTTTCGTGGGTGCCCCAGCCGAGCTCGGCCGGCTGCATGCCCTCGGAGACGAAGCCCTCCACCGACCAGGTGTTGACGAACACATTCATCGGCTTCGGCTTCTTCGAACGCTGGGTGTCGCGCTCGGCGATATGGATGCCCTTGACGCCGAGCTTGTGGGCGAGTTGGCCCCAGCCTTCGCGGCTCTTCGGCTCATTGAACGGCGTGTTGGTGTCGCGGGCGATGTCGAACAGCGCCTGCTTGACCAACCAGGACACCATGCCCGGATTGGCGCCGCAGGTGGACACCGCCGTCGGGCCGCCCGCGCTGCGATGCTTGGCCGCGAGCAGCGTCTCGCGCAGCGCGTAATTCGAGCGCTTCTCGGGACCGATATTCTTGTCGAAATAGAAGCCGAGCCAGGGCTCGACGACGGTGTCGATGTAAAGCGCGCCGATCTCGCGGCACAACGTCATGATCTCGACCGAGGAGGTATCCACCGACAGATTGACGCAAAAGCCCTGGCCGCCGCCGGCGGTCAACAACGGCACCAGCACCTCGCGATAATTGTCCTTGGTCACGGCCTGGCGGATGAAGCGGACCCCGTGCTGCTTGGCGAGTTCGCCGTCCTCATGCGGATCGATGATGACAAAGCGTGACCTGTCATAGTCGAAATGCCGTTCGATCAGTGGCAAGGTGCCTTTGCCGATCGAGCCGAATCCGATCATGACAATGGGGCCGGAAATCTTGGCGTGGGTCGGCGCGGAAGGGCTCATCTAGGGTCTCCTGGCAGGCTGGCTATGGCGTTGAAGGGATCAGGCTGAACGTCGCTTCGCGGTCACTTCGATCTCGATCTTCATCTCGGGCTTGAGCAGACCAGCGACGACCAGAAGCGTTGC